>CAITZE010000227.1 GCA_903896775.1 uncultured bacterium | reverse complement strand
TTGAAGCGCGCGGCCAGCTTCAGAGCCGCCGGCACGTCGGTTTCATCAAGGTAGCCATAGCGCAGCATGAAGCGGTAGAAGCGCCGGCCTAGATGCTGGATCTCCAAGCGCTCGTTATCGGAGACATGCGGCACTTCCTCCGTAATCACGGTGAGGAAAACCACACGCTCATGCACGACGCGATTGTGTTTGAGATTGTGCAGAAGCGCGTGCGGCACGCCCTCGGTGGTACCCGAGAGGAAGACGGATGTGCCGGGCACGCGTGTGACATTGGGATTCAACGAGCCCAGGAAAGCCTCTACCGGCATGGCATCCTCAGCACGACGGGCAAATAGTAATTCGCGGCCACGTTTCCAGGTCGTCAAGAAGACGATAATGGCCGCACCGATTGCGAGCGGAAACCAGCCGCCATGAGTAATCTTTGTAAGATTGGCGGCAAAGAATGCGAGGTCGACTAAACTGAGAGCCAGCCCGATGCTGCCCGCGACCCAGGGATTCCACTTCCACAACAAGAACATTACGATCGTGACCTGTATGGACGCGATCAGCATGGTCCCAGTCACGGCGATCCCATAGGCGGCCGCCAAATTTGTCGAGTTTTGAAAGCCGAGTACGAGAGCCATGACCGAGACGAGAAGCGTCCAATTCACAAACGGAATATAAATCTGACCTGATTCCTGCTCCGACGTGTGGATTGTGGCCATACGCGGCAGAAACCCTAGCTGCATGGCTTGGCGGGTAATTGAGAACGCGCCGGTGATTACAGCCTGCGAAGCGATGACGGTCGCTACGGTCGCAAGACCAACCATCGGCAATATGGCCCAGGGGGGCAACATCAGAAAGAATGGATTGGCGGCGGCATCTGGATTGGTCAGGAGCAAAGCCCCCTGCCCGAAGTAGTTCAACAGCAACGACGGCAATACCAGATAAAACCATGAACGCCGGATGGGATGCTTCCCAAAGTGCCCCATGTCGGCATAGAGCGCTTCACCTCCGGTCAACACCAGCACAACGGAACCCAAGGCGAGAAACGCGTTCAGTTTATAGTCCAAGAAGAACCTAACGGCGTGCCACGGATTGATCGCGCCCAGGATTTCCGGCGCATCCATGATTTTATCGACACCGAGAGCGGCCAAGGTCAGGAACCATATAATCATCACCGGACCGAATAGACGCCCAACAATGGCCGAGCCGCTGCTTTGAAAGAAAAACAGTGTCACGAGAACCACTAGCGTGATCGGGATGACGTAGACGGCAAGACCCGGTAGGGCAACTTCCATACCCTCGACAGCGCTCAACACTGAGATTGCCGGCGTGATCATGCTGTCGCCATAAAACAGGGCGCCGGCAGAAATTCCGAGGAAGACCACAACGGGCGCGAGCCAGGTCTTTTGAGTGACTTGGCTGACGAGAGCCAGCAATGCGAGACTTCCGCCCTGCCCTTTATTATCGGCGCGCATCAACAGCAACGTGTACTTGCCGGAGATCACCGCCAGGATTGACCAGAACACTAACGACAGCACGCCGAAGATATGATCAGGGTCAGGCGGCAGCGGGTGGGTTCCGCTGAACACTTCTTTGATAGCGTAAAGCGGGCTGGTGCCGATATCGCCGTAAACCACACCAATGGCGCCGATCATTAGGGTCAGCAGCGACGAGCGCGGGTGCAGCGCCTCGTGGTCAGAGGCGGCGTCGGAGGTTGGGTCTTGAGTCATTGCCTCTCGTAAAAACGTAACGGCGGCGGCGATTTAGGGGGGCCACGCCTCCCCATGAGCCCCTCATTCAGGCGCATCCGTGTACCATCCCTGCCCACCCTTGCAAAGCCATGCGTGAACTTGTCATCAGGCTGGTATCATCCGTTCAGAATCTCTATCAACCCATTGATAGACAACAAGTTTATTCCATTCCGTGCGCCATCTGATGGTTTTCTCGGCATAAACCTGTGCTAACGGGAGTGCGCGATTCGGCCGGGCCACCATGTCCCAGACGTCGCCGAGGCCAAAAGGCGCGTAAACATCGAGGAATTCTTCGCCCGAGCGTTTTAAGCCGACGGCTTGCGCCGAGCACGGAAACCGCAGCACGCCCTCGCTCGCGGTGGTCAAGGGAGGATAAGCGACACCGAATTTTTCCGGATACCACAGATGCACCCGCGCTTGATTGCGAAGCTGAATGTTCACAGGCAAGTCGGCGAACAGCTTTGCCGCAGTGCGGATCACCTCATCTTCGGCGTCCCAAGATAAGTCTTCGGAGAAATAGCAAACGTCGTAATCGGTAATACCCTTATCGGCGGCGCGCCCACTGCGCAGATTCCAAACCGTCTGGAACAGGCAGCCCGACACCAGCCACCAATCGCGTAAGCCGAGATCTGGCATACGATTGAGAATTTCGGCGTTGTTGCGGTTAAGCAGGCACAACTCGGCGACACGCGCTGCGAGGCGTTCCGCCGGCTTATCAAGCGCGTCGTCTTCAGTCGGCACATCGAAAAGGGCTAAAGACGTTGGCTCCGGCTTTCGACGCCGCTTCGTGAGCTTCGGCTTCGGAAATAGCCGCAGGCGAAGATTTTGTCCGTCGGGCAGAAAAATATGCGCCATGAAGGGAAAGCTTCAATCCTGAAGGCGGTTAGCGCGAGCGTTACTATAGCAAATTTCTGGGGCTTTCGCCTCTATCGTCGCGAACGGTGACAATTCGCTATACACTGGCACTGTGCCATCGATGGGGGATTACATGTTCAGAGGTTTCATAACCGCCTTGATATTTGCCGCTGCTACGGCCCAGGCCGCCGGCACTGAACGTATTCCCACTGCGCAATTGCCTGACGATGCCATTCCCACGCATTACGCGCTCGATCTAACGATCATTCCGGAACAGCTCACCTTTACCGGCAAGGCTACGATCGACGTTCAGTTAAAAGCACCTACTAACATCATTTGGCTTCACGGCAGGGACCTCAAGGTAAGCCTTCCGCAGAGGCGTGAAACTGCATCTTGAACGTCATGCCTTCGGCAATGCCACGGCGCGGGATTTTCTGCAGTCCGTTGCCGATGCCAGCCACGACACCAAAGGTGTAGCGGCCTTCGAAAGCTTCTTGAACCAACCCGGCGTGCCGGTCGTGACAGCGGAGCTTCGATGCGGAAAAGACGGCACCAGTATTGGCAGGATACATGCCCTCTCGTAAGATCATGGCCATGACGCCTATGGGAGAGATGCCATGAAAATTGCGAGAATGAGCGTAGGGCTCGCCGCTTTGGCAGGGTTGGCGCTTTATGTAGCCGCCCCTCATCCCGCGAACGCGACGGAACCGCCGGCTGATCGTGGTGAATATATTGCCCGCGCCGGAGATTGTGTCGCCTGTCACTCCATCCCCAACGCGCCACCCTTTTCTGGCGGACTGAGAATGGCGACGCCTTTGGGCGCCATTTACACCACCAATATTACGCCCGATGCCCAGACAGGCATCGGCGGCTATAGCTATGAAGACTTCGATCGCGCGCTGCGGCTGGGCATTGCCAAGGATGGTCACCGCCTTTATCCGGCCATGCCTTATCCGTCCTACGCCAAAATGAGCGAAGACGACATGAAGGCGCTCTATGGCTTCTTCATGAAGTCGGTCACAGCGGCCGATGTACCCAACAAGCCGAGTGAGATCCCAGCCCCTCTGAATATGCGCTGGCCTTTGGCGATTTGGAACTTCGTCTTCGCCGATGACAAGCGCTTTACGCCCAAAGCCGAACACGATGCCGCATGGAACCGCGGCGCTTATTTGGTCCAAGGGCTCGGCCATTGTGGGGCATGCCATACGCCGCGCGGCGTTGCCTTCAATGAAAAAGGCTACACGGAAAGCGACGATCAATTTCTGCTAGGTGCTCCATTGGACAATTGGTCAGCCTCAAACCTGCGCCAGGATATCAACACCGGCCTCGGCAAGTGGACTCAGGAAGAGTTGGTCACGTTCCTGAAGACCGGCCATAACCGCTTTGGCACAGCCTTCGGCACCATGACCGAGGTCGTCAACAATTCAACCCAGTACATGACGGACGACGACGTGACCGCCATCGCGACCTACATACGCGCGATTCAGGGATCGCGCGAGAAAAGCACAAACGCCTATGCGTATGACGCATCGACCGCCAAAGATCTGGAAGCTCGCGAATTCGCCAAAGCCGGTGCCTTAACCTACACGCAGCAATGCATGACCTGCCACCTCGCCAATGGCGCCGGTTATGCGCCTTACCTGCCGCCCCTCGCCGGCAATCCGGTGATTG
>CAITZE010000226.1 GCA_903896775.1 uncultured bacterium | reverse complement strand
TTCGCCAGCAAGGACGACGAGATTTGTCGTGCACAAAGTTTCCACCGCGATGCGCGATTGCGGGTCGGCCGTCAGGCACAAATCGACGATGGAATCTGAAATGCGGTCGCTAACCTTGTCGGGATGACCTTCGGAGACGGACTCGCTGGTGAATACATAATCGGTCTTGGACAAGGGACAGATCTCCTGGGCGTGGGACAGAGGACGGTGGTGTTCAGAAAAACGCCCGCCCGGCGTATAGGAACCAGGGCTTTTTTTCAAGGTCGCTCGAGTCGAGCGTTACGAAATATGGCGTCGATACGCGCCCGGCAGATGCGAAAACGCCGCCGCGAAGGACTTCGCAGCGGCGTTGAATTTCGAGGCTTGAGAGCGGCTTTTACTCTTCGCCCGGCTATTCTTCGATGGGCTCTTCCGGCGAAGCCAGTGATTTGGCCAATTCATAAATACGCCGACGCACATGATAATCTTTGATGCGGTAGTAGGCGCGCACCAGTTCCAGCGTTTCGCGCTTGATCATGGGATCGTTTTCCCGCGGCTCGACGTCGGGCGTTTCCACGCTGAGATTGCGCGGGCTGGCGCTGGCCGTCGCCTCGTCCATTTCTTCGAAGAAGAATGACATCGGGCAATCAAGCACCCGGCTTAAATCCCACAGTCGGCTTGCGCCAATACGGTTGGCGCCGCGCTCATATTTCTGCACTTGCTGGAAGGTCAGGCCAATGGCTTCGCCCAGCTTTTCCTGGCTCATACCCAGCAAAGTCCGGCGCAAGCGCACGCGGCTACCGACATGGACATCGACGGGATTTGGTTTTCCCGACGGCATACGTCCGCGTGTCGAGCGCGCCGTGGCGTTCTCGTCGAATTCGTCTTGTTCCTGCGGTAAGCCCATGATGATCCTGCTGTTGCGCGGCGACGTCTAACGTATGGTTGTAACAAAGAGAGGTGCCGATATCTACCGACCGTTGAAGGACCGGGTCGCCAGCACCACTATTTGACACAAAAACCCGCCAAAATCAAATATCTGGCGGCTCTATGTCACCATTTTAACCAGTCTTACCGTCGAGACCCGTGGGCCAGAGGCGCGGTGCGGCGCGCTCAGTGCGGCGATGATATGTAACCAACGCTATCCCGCCTATAAGGGTTGCTAAAGCTAGGGCAATGAAATTTCCAGCGAAACCAAAGGGTGTCATGCCCTCTATCGGTGTCGGTAACCGTGTATCCAAGACACCGCGTTTGCCTAAACCAAGCGCTGCGACCGTACGGCCATAGGCGTCGACCACGCCCGAAATACCGGTATTGGCAACGCGCACGAGGGGTAAGCCTTCCTCTACGGCACGCAGACGCGCCATGGCGAAATGCTGGTAGGGACCGGTGGTCATGCCGAACCACGAATCGTTGGTCAAATTCAGCAGCCAGCGCGGGCGGGCCTCGCCGCCCGGTGTCACATTGCCCGAGAAGATCGCCTCGTAGCAGATCAGTGGTGTGAAGCTGGGCAAGCCTCTGACGTTCAGGATCGTCAGGCCGGTACCGGCGCTGTAGTCGCCACCGCCGCCGGTGATCTTATCATAAGGAATCAGCCACCGCAGCGGCATGTACTCGCCGAAAGGAACGAGGTGGGTCTTGTCATAGGTGGCGTCGATATTGCCTGCCGGAGTGACGGCATAAAGCGAATTGTAAATCGCGCTCCAATGATCGCCGTCGCGCACGCCGCGGTCGGCGCCGGTAATTAGATATCCGCCGTCGGGTGCAGCCATGCCCGCGACCTGACTATGCCGGCTATCAAGATTCAGAAAGAATGTCGGCGGCACTGCGGCCTCGCCCCAAATCACATGTGTGATGTCGTCGGGGCGATCCGTGACGCTCAACGCCACATAATCTTGGAGCTGAGCTTCCCACTGACTCGGGCGTTCGCGCTCGGCTTGAGGAATATTGGCTTGCACGAGACGGAATTTCACACCGGGTACAAATTGAGTCTCGACGTCATGAAGCCTCCACGCGCCGCCGATGCCGATCAAGACCAACACCAGAACTGGTGTAGCCGCGGTTATCCAGGCGCGCGCGAAGCGTGGCGGCTGCGCGAGAACGGCCGGCGCGAGCGCTGCGATCACAGTGATCAACGTCAGACCATAGGTGCCGATCAAAGTCGTGACCTGGATGATCGGAATACCAAAGGGCGTTATCGTTTCCGACCAGATGGCGCCAGTTGGGTTCCACGGAAAACCTGTGAAGATCCAACTGCGGACCCATTCGATCACTGTCCATGCCGCTGCGAAGAGCAGAATGCGCAAGGTCATGATGACGACGCGGTCATCCGGCATGTCGTCTTCGTGCGGCGGCGGAATAATGTGCGTGATCGCGCAGACGATGGCGACAAAAATTCCGATGGCGAATGACAGCGCAGTCACTGCGGGATAAGCGATGGCGCCAAAGGTTTCGCTATCGACAAAAAATGCGCTAGTGATCCAGTAGAAACTGACGAGATAGTGGCCAAAACCAAAGGCCCAACCGATGATAATTGCTTCCCGTCGCGTTTTGCAGCCGTCCAGCAGCCACATCAATGGCGGAAAGGCGAGCCACAACGCCGGCGCGATGGAAAAGGGCGCGAAGGCAAAGAGCGTCAAAGCCCCGGCCAAAAACGCCGCTGCCAAGCGCCGCCATCCGGTGAGGCCGTTAAGTTTGCGCGCGAACGTGCCGATCATGGTTATTTGCCCGTCGGCGCCGGCGTCGGTACGCCGCGCAAACGAAGCTGCCGTACGCGACGTGGATCGCCATCGAGGACTTCGAACTCGATCCCAGAAGGATGTTTGATCAATGCGCCGCGGCCCGGAACGTTCCCGGCAAGTGCGATGACCAAGCCGCCTAATGTGTCGTTCGCTTGACGCTCTTCAGCGCTGAAAATGCTGCCGAAGCGCTTCTCGAATTCCTCAAGTGTCACGCGCGCGGCAGCCGACACCGTGCCATCGGCGGCCTCCACAATCGCCGGCGCTTGTTCGTCGTCGTGTTCGTCTTCGATTTCACCGACGATCTGTTCCACCACGTCTTCGATGGTGACGAGGCCGTTAATGCCGCCGTATTCGTCGACGACCAAAGCCATATGCGTACGCTTCAGCCGCATCTCCAAAAGCAAGTCAAGCACACGGATGGCGGGAGACACAAATAGGAGCTTGCGTACGATTTGCGCGAGAGAAGGTTGCACGATATCGGGTGTCGTGCTGCGCTCGGCGACCATCACCGCCACGTCTTTGACGTGGACCATGCCGACGACTTCATCCAAGGTTTCGCGGTAAACCGGCAGACGCGAATGCCGCTCGTTCATCAACAGCGCGAGAACTTCGGGCATGGCGGTCTGAACTTCGACCGCAACGATATCGGGACGTGGCACCATGATATCGGCCGCCGTCACGGCGCGCAGCTTCAGCACATTAGCAAGCAGCAGGCGTTCGTTGGGATCGATGACGGGGCCGCCGTCGGGCGGACTTTCCTCGTTACGTTCTTCGATCAGCTCTTCGATGACGTCGCGGACAGTCTCGGTCTCGCCGCTTTGGGGCGAAATCCAGCGGCGCAAGGTGCGCAGCAATCCCGTTCCTTGTTCTTCGGACTCTTCGGCCGATAGCGGTCGATTGAGCTCGCTCATCGGTGTTTCACCGGCGGGTCCGCATAAGGGTCAGAAATTCCAAGGCGCGCGAGAATTTTCTTTTCCAGTCGTTCCATCGTCGCGGCGTCTTTGTCGCGCTCGTGATCATAGCCCAAAAGATGCAGAACGCCATGTACCACCAAATGCGACAAGTGCGCTGTTAAGGTTTTGTTTTCGGCGTTTGCCTCGCGTTTCAGCACGCCGTAGGCCACCGCAATATCCCCGAGTGCGCGCGGCGCACCCTTTATTCCGGGAGCATCGCTGGCATCCGTCGGGAATGACAAGACGTTGGTCGGCTTGTCTTTGCCGCGAAAAGTCGCGTTGAGTTTGCGAATCGCTGGGTCGCTGGTGAGCAGAATGCTGATCTCGACGGAACTCTTCGGACCTGCTGCCGCGAGAGCCGCATCGGCTGCGCGACGGCACACGCTGGCAGCATTCCGCAACGCGCGCGTCCATGTGGGCGTTGCGACAATCACATCGACAGTAGATTTTGAAACTTTGCGGGCGGTCATTCCGGATCGGAGGCCTTTCGCCGCTGCGCATCGCGTTTGTCGTAAGCTTCGACAATGCGTGTCACTAGATCGTGGCGTACGACATCGCGATGTGTGAAAGCGACGCGACCCATGCCCTTAACGTCGTGCAATGTTTCCAGCGCGTCTTCCAAGCCCGACTTGGTGCCGCGCGGCAAATCTACTTGGCTTAAATCGCCCGTAACCACCATGCGCGAATTCTCGCCCATACGCGTCAGCGCCATTTTCATTTGCACCGGCGTCGTGTTTTGCGCTTCGTCGAGAATAATGAAAGCGCTCGTCAATGTGCGGCCGCGCATGAATGCCAGTGGTGCGACTTCGATCTCACCCGACAACAGCAACTTCGCGACATAATCGCCGGGCAGCATGTCGTAAAGCGCGTCGTAGAGCGGGCGCAGGTAAGGATCGATTTTCTCGCGCATGTCGCCCGGCAGAAACCCGAGCCGCTCACCGGCTTCGACGGCGGGGCGCGATAGAACGATGCGATCAACAGTGCCCGCCAACTTTAAGGATACGGCTTTCGCGACGGCCATATAAGTTTTGCCGGTGCCCGCGGGGCCAAGCGCGAAGACAAGTTCGTATTTCTCCAGCGCCTGCAGATAGGCCGCCTGGGCCGGCGAGCGCGCGGTGATGTGACGCTTACGTGTGCGGATCGAAAGATCGGGGCCTTCACTGGCGCTGCCGTCCTGTACCAAGCGCGCCACGCCATCCACATCGCCCATTTCCACCGCCAATCCTTCGCTCAAGCGTTTGTAGAGTTGTTTCAGGGCTGCTTCGGCGCGCAGGGCTTGGGCCGGCGCTCCTTCGATCGTTATGGTGTTGCCGCGGCTGTGCAAGACAACATCAAGGCGTTGTTCGAGGCGCGTAAGATTCTCGTTATGCGGCCCGACGAGTTCTTGCACCAGCCCGTTGTCGGAAAATGCGCATGTGAGATGCGTAACTTCACTCACCGTTGTTTTCGTCCTGCATGAGCGCTCATGCGCTTGCCGCGGGAGCCGAGGCTTCGGCCCATACAGCGCCGAGGCTATAGGCTTCAACGGATACAATCGTCAGCGGCACAATCGTGCCGATATGCTTGGGGTCCGCCATGACGTGCACAGCTTGAAGGTAAGGGCTGCGGCCTACGATCTGACCGGGATAACGCCCCGGATTTGTCAGCAGCACATCGAAGGTGCGTCCGACGCAGGCAGTGTTGAAATTCCGCAGTTGAATGTCGAGCACTTGCTGCAATAGATGAAGCCGTTCGGTTTTCACGTCCTCCGGCACTTGCGGCTTCATCAACGCAGCGGGTGTGCCGGGGCGCGGGCTGTATTTGAATGAGAACGACTGCACGAAACCGGTCTCGTTAATCAGCTCCATGGTGTCGTCGAAGTCCTTATCGGTCTCGCCGGGATAGCCGGTGATGAAATCCGAAGACAAAGCCATGTCGGGCCGAGCGGTGCGCAACTTATCGACAATGCGGCGATAGTCGTCGCGCGTATGGCCGCGATTCATCGATGCGAGAATTTTGTCGGAGCCCGACTGTACCGGCAGATGCAGAAACGGCATCAGCTGCGGCACATCGCCGTGCGCCTTGATGAGATCGTCATCCATATCGCGCGGATGAGAGGTGGTGTAGCGAATGCGCGCAAGGCCATCGATCTCGGCTAGCGCGCGAATGAGATTTCCAAGCCCCTTCGTGCCGTCGCCGTGATAGGCGTTGACGTTCTGGCCCAGCAGCGTGATCTCGCTGGCGCCGCCGGCTATGAGGCCACGCGCTTCCCGCAAGATGTCGGCCGCGGGCCGCGAATATTCCGCGCCGCGCGTATAAGGCACGACACAGAAGGTGCAGAACTTGTCGCAGCCTTCTTGAATGGACAGGAACGCCGTCGGGCCATCGGCCTTCGGTGGGGGTAGGTGATCGAATTTGGGCTCGGGCGGAAACTCGGTATCGAGCACGCCTTCTTTAGATCGCGCCGCGCGTGCCACCATCTCCGGCAGGCGGTGATAGGTCTGAGGCCCCAGCACGATATCGACATAAGGCGCGCGGGCCATGATCTCCGCACCCTCGGCCTGGGCGACGCAGCCGGCCACGGCGATGATCATGTCGGACTTGCCGGTCTTGAGGGGTCGCAGGCGACCGAGGTCGGAAAATACCTTTTCAGCGGCCTTCTCGCGGATATGGCAGGTGTTCAGGATCACCATATCGGCGTCGTCGGGCTGTTCCGTGGTCGCATAGCCAAGGGGCGCCAGCACGTCAGCCATACGACCGGAGTCGTAGACATTCATCTGGCAGCCATAGGTCTTGATGAA
>CAITZE010000225.1 GCA_903896775.1 uncultured bacterium | reverse complement strand
CGAAGCCCCCGCGCCCGGCGCCTTGATCGATGTAGCGCCTGGCGTGAAATGGCTGCGTATGCCGCTGCCGTTCGCCCTCAATCATATCAATCTTTGGGTCTTGGACGACGGTGACGGGTGGACCTTGGTGGACACAGGCGTCAACACCGACGACACGCGCCGCCTGTGGTCCGAGATTTTTGAAGGGCCGCTCAAAGGCAAGCCGGTCAAGCGTTTGCTGTGCACGCATTTCCACCCCGATCATCTCGGCCTTGCGGGTTGGTTGGTTGAGAAACTCGGAATTTCGTTGTGGATTACAGCGCCCGAGATCGAGGCCGCGCGCTTCAATATGGCGATGCCGCGCGAAACGGCTGTATCGCTGGCTTCAAAACTTTACATCCGTGCTGGTTTAGAATCGGCGCTGCCGACGTATCTCGCCGCGCGTGGCGATGGCTACAAGGGCCGCTTATATCCTTTGCCTGAGTCATTCACCCTGCTCAATCCTTCGCAGCCCGTGCAAGCCGGCGGTCATGCGTGGCGTATTGTTGTGGGCGAGGGGCATTCACCGCAGCTCGCCTCGTTCTACATCCCAGGTGTTTTGATTTCAGGCGATCAAGTGCTGCCCGGTATTTCGCCGAACGTCAGTGTTCGCGATTCCCAGCCCGACACCAATCCGTTGAAACTTTTCCTCGACAGCTTGGCACGATTCCGTGCCTTGCCTGCGGACACGTTGGTGTTGCCGTCCCACAAAATGCCTTTCTACGGTCTCCACGAACGTGTCGATCAGCTCATCGCGCATCACCGAGATCGCCTCGAGGTCGCGCGCGTGGCCTGCATCAATGGAGCCACCGCGGGCGAGGTCTTAAAAGCCATGTTCAATCGCGCGTTTGATCCCCATCAACTATCCTTCGCTTTGGGTGAAACTCTCGCACATCTCAACTATCTAATGTCTACAGGCCTCGTGACGCGTATCGAAACGCGCGATGGCGTGGATCGCTATGAAGCGATTTCGCCGGTTGCGGTATAGACTCCAAGGCCATTTAGGCTTGCGGTGTGCTAAAAGGACCGAGCCATTTCCTTTGCCGCTCGCGATGTCATGACCACACTCATCCTAAGCCATGAAAGCTATTTGACCCACGATACGGGGCCTTCTCATCCGGAAAGCCCGGATCGTTTGCGCAGCGTTTTAAAGGCGCTGGACCAATCTTCGTTGTCGGGCTTCGTCCGCGAAGAAGCGCCGCGTGCCACCGCCGAAGAAATTGCCCGCGTGCATCCCGGTGATTACATCGACCAGATCCTTGCCGTGATGCCGCAGCAGGGCTTACGCCACATCGATGGCGACACCGTGGTCTCTCCTGGCTCCGCTGAGGCCATGATGCGCGCCGCCGGCGCTGCTGTGCGGGCTGTGAATGCGGTCGCGACTGGAACGGTCGATAACGCTTTCTGTGCGGTGCGTCCGCCTGGCCATCATGCGGAATCGACCCGGCCCATGGGATTTTGCCTGGTCAACAATGCAGCTGTCGGCGCCCTGCACGCGCGCGCCGCGCATGGCTACAAGCGCGTGGCGGTGATTGACTTTGACGTGCATCACGGCAACGGCACCCAGGAAATGTTTTGGGACGACGCCGATGCCTTCTACGCCTCCACCCATCAGTTTCCGTTCTACCCGGGCACCGGTTCGCGGCGGGAGCAGGGT
>CAITZE010000224.1 GCA_903896775.1 uncultured bacterium | reverse complement strand
GCCGACGCGGTCGGTGGCGGAGCGGAAATTCGATGCAAGCTCGGCCGTGAAAGCGGCGAGGTCTAAGGGTTTATAGGTCGCCTGGATACGCCCGGCTTCAAGGCGCGAGAAGTCGAGCAGCGAGTTCACCAACTTCAACAGCCGGTGCGAATTGCGGTGAGCGACCTGCAACCGTTCGCGATGAGTGCTGGACAAAGGATTGGCGGAATCACCCAACGCATCGGCCAACGGGCCCAGCATCAGCGTCAGCGGCGTACGGAATTCGTGGCTGATGTTCGAGAGGAACGCCGTCTTGGCGCGGTCGATCTCGGCCAGCGAGGCCGCGCGTTCGCGTTCGGCTTCATGCGCGCGCACGTTGATCAGGCTCGAACCGATCTGGCCCGCGAGAAGTTCCAGGAACTTGCGATAAGCGCCATCGAAGGCGCGATAAGGATTAAGCCCGATGATCAAATGCCCGGCCGGTAGAGCCGAGCCGCCTTGCATGAACGGCACAACCGCGGCCTTCGTGGGCGCAGCCGGCCAACGGCCCGACGGCGCGATGGCATTGAGGTCTTCCGACAACGCGATCACACGAGGCTCAGGACTGGATCCGAAATCGCCACTAACCTCGCCAACAAAACGTGAAGCGAAAGGCTCGTACTGTTGTGTTTCCTCGGTCATGTAAAGACGCGAGCGGCCTGTCTCGTCACTGAGGCAGATGAGCACGAAGGGCAAGTCGGCTTGATCGCGGCAAACATCCTGCAGCGCCGCGAACAACACACCTTCATCCAGAACACTGGCGACGCGCGTGCCGAGGCGGCCAAGGAACGCCAGGCGGCGCGCATCGATCACCTTGTCGGTGTCTTCGGTCACCACACACAACATGCCGACCACCGCGCCGTCGTCGTCGGACAGGGGGCTGTAGGAGAACGTGTGATAGGTCTCTTCCTGATAGCCGCTACGCTCCAGGAACAGCATCAGGTTTTCATCATAGGTCGCGGTGTTGGTGCGCAAGACCGATTCAATGCGCGGCCAGATGTCGGACCAGATCTCCTGCCAGACTTTGTCGGAGCGCGCGCCCAGTACCCAGCTTTCCTTGACGCCCACCGTCGGCAGATAGGCGTCGTTGCAAAAGAAGGTGAGTTCGGGCCCCCACAGCATCCACATGGCGTAGCGCGAGGTTAGAACGATTTGGATGACGGTCTTAAGGCTCTGCGACCACTGCTGCGGCGGGCCGACGGGCGCGTTTTCCCAGTCCTTGGCGCGCATACGCGCCCCCATCACTCCCCCGCCTTGCAAGAAGGGGAGCGACTGGACTTTCTGGGCTAACGACGTCTCTGCCATCAGTGAATTCCCCCGCTCTGAGCGTAAACAGGGCAAGCCGTGAAAAGTTCCCGTAGAGAGGCCAGCAGTATAAACCTTGGTACGATTTCGGACGTAAGTCTTTGAATAGCCTTGGTATAAAAACCCTGATCTGCGAAGGGTTTAAAGCGTTTCCTGGAATCGCACGGGGATACCCAGCGGCTTATCCTGCACCTCATCGTCGCGCATGACGACATGCCCGCGAATGATGGTCGCCATGGGCCAGCCGGTGACGTCCATCCCGTCGAAAGCCGTCCAGCCGGTACGGCTGGCGATCCACTTATTGGTGATGGTGCGTTTGGCGGCGAGCTCGACCACCGTGAAATCGGCGTCGTAGCCGAGCGCAATGCGGCCCTTGTTGGCGATGCCGAAAATGCGCGCAGGCCCTGCGCTCATCAAATCGACAAACCGCTGCAGCGTCAGACGGCCTTGCGCGATGTGGTTCAGCATCAGCGGCACGGTTGTCTGCACGCCTGTGAGTCCCGACGGACTGCGCGGATAGGGCCGGGCTTTTTCTTCCAGCGTATGGGGCGCGTGATCGGAGCCGATGCAATCGACAACGCCCGCATTGAGCGCGGCCCACAAAGCATCACGATGACGCCCATCGCGGATCGGCGGGTTCATTTGGGCCAAGGTGCCAAGGCGCTCGTAACATTCGGGCGCGGCCAGCGTCAGATGCTGCGGCAGCACTTCCACCGTCGCGATATCTTTGTTGGCGGCCAGGATGTCCATTTCCTCGGCGGTCGTCACATGCAGCACATGGACGCGGCGGTGATGTTTGCGTGCGAGCGCGAGAAGCCGCTGCGTCGAGCGCACAGCCGTTTCCACATCGCGCCATTCGGGATGCATGGAGACATCCGCGCCGCCCGCGACCAACTCGGCGCGTTCGGTCAGGCGCATGTCGTCTTCGCTGTGCACGGTCACACGCCGCGAACCCGAGCGCAAAACCCGCGCGACGTTTTCATCGTCGGCCACCAGCAGCGTGCCGGTGCTTGATCCCATGAACATCTTGACGCCACAGCAGCCGGGCAAACGCTCCAAGGTGCCAAGCTCCTCGGCATTCTCGGGCGATGCGCCGACATAGAACGCGAAGTCGGTCCAGGCACGGCCCGTGGCGCGGTCGATCTTGTCTTCGATGGCGGCTTGGGTGGTCGTCGCCGGATCGGTGTTCGGCATTTCAAACAGCGCGACAATGCCGCCCAGGATCGCGCCGCGTGTGCCGGTTTCGAGATCTTCTTTATGGGTCGGGCCCGGCTCGCGGAAATGAACCTGCTCGTCGATGCAGCCCGGCAGCACCGTAAGATGGCTCGCGTCGTACGCGTGCGCTGCGGCGCTCGGGTTCAGCTTCCCGAACGCGGCAATCTTGCCGGCGCGTACGCCGATGTCGGTTTCAACGGGGCCGCCCGGCGTAATCACCGTGCCGCCATGAATGATGAAATCGAAGGTTTCGCTCACAAGTTCCTCAATCGCAAAATCGTTAAGCCGCTAGAGCGGCAAAAACGTCGCCGTTGGACGACTCCCCAATGATATGGCGGCGATGCCATAAAGCATAGAACAACAAGCTCCAGGCTGCCGCGCCATTGCGCCGGTCGATGGCCCCGAACAGGGCTTCAACGCTACCGGGGGTGCAAAGCTCAGCGATGCCGGGCTGGCGTGCGACCAAGGGGCCCAAGCGTTTGCCCTCGCCCGCGATCCATTCGGCCACCGGCACGGTGAACCCGCGTTTTGGCGCGAACGAAGCCGCTGCCGGAAATTTCTCGGCCAACCATTGACGCAACAGCCACTTGCCGCGCCCGTCGCGGATTTTCTGGCGATCGGCCAAAGGCAACGCGAACTCCGCGACGGCAGGATCGAGAAAGGGCACGCGGCCCTCGACGCCGTGGGCCATGAGGCAGCGGTCGACTTTCAGCAGCAGATCGTTGGGCAGCCACGCCGCGCAATCTGCCGCCTGCAACGCGCGCATGCCGCTGCCGTACCGGTCGCGGGCATGCACCTCGATCAAGTCCATGCCATCGCGCCATCCGGGCGGAACCGTGCGCAAACCACCGAAGCTAGCCAGGTGATGCCGCCGCCACGGGCGTTTGGAAAAAGGCCATGGGCGCATGGCCGCCCGCGTGCGGCCATAGCCGGCAAAAAGTTCAGATCG
>CAITZE010000223.1 GCA_903896775.1 uncultured bacterium | reverse complement strand
CCCGTATGGAATGAGTACGGAATCTGGGGGTTAAATGACGCCAATTTCCTGCACCCCGCATTGACCGGTCCCTCCCGCTTTATGGGGCTTTCGGGGCCGTGTGGTGCCCGCAGCCCTGCTGCTGCGAAGAGGCGGGACTATAGGTTGTCGTGTGCTGCCATCGTTCAGCCACGGTTCATCTCAAAACTGTCAAAAATACGGGAAGCTCCCTTTGCAATATGTGCGGGTAGCCCGAACACGAATGAAGTGAGATCAAGAAAGGAGATCGCGATGCTTAAGTTAAAAAAGTTTTTATTGCAGGGCGCTCTAGCAGCGGGCCTTGCGACTGGCGCGATGGCAATTACTTCCGCGCCGGCGGCTGCGTAGGTTGCTTGCGACGACGATGGCGACGATTGCCGCAACGTTCAGCCCTACCCAACCTATCGCTATGACCCGTGGTGGGGATATTACGGATATAACTATGGCCCCTCTTACGTTGCGCCAGTCTACCCGGGCTATTACGGCGCGCCAGCCTACCCCGGCTATCGCAGCTATTCTCGGCCCGGAATTTCTCTCGGGTTTAATTTTGGAGGCGGTCGCTACGAGGATGACGACGATTGATTGATGCCAAGTATATCCCCGAATCCATCACGTGACCTGACTGAGGCGCGTCGATTCGATTAGGCCTTGGCCGCAAGGTGCGCCTAGTCGATGTCGACGCCCATAACTCGCCTGCCGCCCGGGCTGCTGTCAGCGATGAGCTGCAAATCGGCATCGTTTTCTGCTCTACCCACCTAACACTTCCGCCAACTGACGGAAATGACGGAAGAAATTCTTCGGTTTGGAAATTACTGGGTGTTGTCGAACTAGGTGGCTGGGGGGCGGAGTGCCTAAAACAGGCTGGGCTATTCGCCCCAGCGCTTTATGCCGCCAACATCCAGGCCAAAAAGGTCCAGCGCGCGCGCGACGGTGTGCTCGATCATCGCGTCCAGCGTCTCCGGATTGGCGTAGAAAGCGGGCACCGGCGGGGCCACGATGGCGCCCATTTCCGTCACCGTCATCATACTTTTCAGATGCCCGGCATGCAGCGGCGATTCCCGCACCAGCAGCACTACGCGCCGGCGCTCCTTCAGCGCCACATCGGCTGCGCGGGAAAGCAGCCCCGAGGTCACGCCGCTGGCGATTTCCGAAAGGCTGCGGATCGAGCAGGGGGCCACCAGCATGCCCATGGTGGGAAATGAGCCGCTGGAGATGGCGGCAGCGATATCGTCGCTGCCATGCACCACGCTGGCCAGCGCTTCAACGTCGGCGACTTTCAGGCCGGTCTCATAAGCAAGAGTGATCTTGGCCGCCTTGGTCATGACCAGATGGGTTTCGATGCCCAGTCCCTTCAACCGTTCCAGCGAACGCACGCCATAGATTACACCCGAGGCGCCGGAAATGCCCACCACGATACGGTTCATTGCGCAATCTCCTCATTTCCCCGGGCCCTTGTTATACTGCAAGTGGGATAGTCGTAAGGCAAACGCTCATGGAATCGGAATGCCTGCCGGAATGGCTGAAGCAGTTTGATGGCTCCGACATAAGCCGAACACCCTATCGTGCTGCGGTCCTCGCCAGCGTGGACGACGAGGGCTGGCCGCATTTGGCCTATCTCAGCGCGGGCGAAATCCTGGCCCAGGCCGGCGGGCTCAGCATCGCCTTGTGGCTCAAATCCGGCACCGCCAAGAACATCGCGCGCGATGGTCGCGCAGTGCTGCATGCCGCGTGTCAGAATGTCGTTTGGGAAGCGCGCCTGGCGCTCAAACCGCGTCCCGGACAAGATGAACCCGGCTTAGCGATCTTCGATGGCACCATCGTGGAAACCCGGCGCAATGCCGCGCCGTATGCCAATGTGCTGGACATGATTCTTTTTCAGCTGCACGATCCCGCCGCCACGCTGAGCCGTTGGGAAGCTCAGCTGCAACGTCTGCGCCATGTCTGACGCGTTCATTTGAGCAGGCTTGCCAGCCAGCGCCACAGGCGCGCCATTATACCGTCTGATGTTTGCAGTGTTAGGACGGCCTCTGCCGCCGCAACCGGGGGCTCCAGCCGGACCGCACATTTCTTTAAGAACAGGTCCGCCATGGATTTGGCGGCGGCGTCGATCAGGCGGCCCCGCCCACCTGGGCAATATTGCTGCGCTCATCATCCCAGACCACAACGATCCTGAGAAATGCATCACCATCATCCTGCCTGCAGAGGTGCGTCTTCTGGGCAAAGAGGAGAGATTAATAATCGCAGCGCACGCGCCGGCATCGAACCAGGATGTGAGCCTCATAAAATCCATCGCGCGTGCCAACAGGTCGTTTGCGATGCTGAGAGATAGACAAGTGAAATCCATCTCTGACCTTACAAAGAGGGGGGCGTCTCCAGAACTTACTTAAGTCGATTGGTGCCGCAAGCCGCTGACTCAGATTCACGAGCTTACGGCATATGTTTTAATTGGCCTCGCGTTTGGCCATGTAGTTGCGGCACTCTATCACCAGCTCGTCTTGAAGGATGGCCTCATGTCGCGAATGTTCGGGCATCGCTTTAGCTAGAGCAGGACACTCCCAGCCGCCCCAAGATAGCCGTCTTTGCATAGACGCCGGTCGCGGGTTGCGAGTTATTTGATCGAGCGGCTTCGCCCTTTAGCAGTGCGAAGGCAGCCGTATTCACCTCGTCAAAACGAAAAAATGCCGGCACCTTTAGCATTCCCACGGCTTGGCTAATCAACGCCGTCGTGTTGTTTGTTGGCTCGATCTGGGCGGACTTCTGTCCGCTATGCCATGGCTCTCGTTTGCTCAAGTAGTATTTTATAGATCTCAGACATCGATCCGTCCGCATCCTTTTGGCTCAAAAGAATGCTGGAATCCCGCAAAATTTGCGCGGAGCGGCGCACTGAGATCACGCGCGTGGCGCTAGCTTATCTGGCGGGTGGGGACAAGCGGCAAGGGCCGAACCAATTCGTGCTCGACCTGTGATGCGATCACCAGGGGATCGCATCGCCCAAATGATCGAAGAATAAGCCAGATTGATCGGCGCTTAAATCATCGATCACCCCAAGCAATCGTGCAGCTGAGGTCCGCGGCGTCTGCACATCCAGCCCATTCTTGCTGAAGGGGAAGGAGAGCGCCGTGCGCACCGTGCCCGGATGCAGCGCTACGCACACGGCCGCAGGCCTGCGGCGCTTCAATTCGATGGCCGCGGTACGCACAAGCTGATTCAGCGCGGCTTTTGAAGCGCGATATCCATACCAGCCGCCCAGATGATTATCGCCAATGCTGCCCACCCGCGCCGAGAGCGTGGCGAAGACCGCCTTGCCCTGGGGCGCCAGAGCGGGAAGCGCATGTTTCATCAAAAGAGCAGGACCGATGGCGTTGAGCGCGAAGTCGCGGGCGAGCTTGG
>CAITZE010000222.1 GCA_903896775.1 uncultured bacterium | reverse complement strand
CGACCACCAGCGTATTGCGCTGAACGTAAGTGGAGACCAATCCGCCGCGCGGATCGAGGCCCATGGTCACCAGCGCTATGGCCAGCAAGTAGCTGAACACGCCGGCGATCAGAAGAGTGACGATCCAACGTGCGATTTCGGTGAGGCCCGCGCGTGTGCGATCTTCGCCGCGCAGGATGAAACCGAGATGGCGCGTGACCATATCGTTGCCGCCAAGATAGATCGCAAGGAAAACAAAGGGGAACGCGATCATGGCGGTGAAAGGCAAGCTGGAGCCGACGGTGCCGTTGGCCCAAGCCTTAAGGTCACCTGCGAAGAAAATCGCTTCAAAGGCCGGCGCGCCCAGGAAGGCCACATAGCTGAACAGGATCAGCGAAAGGAAAATCAATACGAACTTCGGCAAGCCGCCGTAGCGTTGCGCAACCGGTCCGGGCAGCAGCTGCCACAGATAGGCGCTGAAGAAGAGCCCCGCCGGAATGACGATGAAAGCCAAGAAAATCGCCGCGATCCAGGTTTCCACAATCGGCGCCAGGATCAAGGCCGCGATGAAGCCCAACACGACGGACGGCAACGACGCCATCAATTCCATGGTCGGCTTCACCACCGCGCGTACTTTGTGATGCACGAATTCGGAGGTGTAGATCGCAGCGCCCAGCGCAATCGGGATCGCGAACAGCAGCGAGTAGAACGTGGCTTTCAGCGTGCCGAAAATCAAGGGCACCAGCGAGAACTTGGGCTCGAAAGCATCGGTGCCCGAAGACGACTGCCAGGTGTAACCCGGCTCAGGGTAACCCTCGTACCAGACCTTGCCGAAAATCGTCTGCAGCGTGGTCTCAGGATGCGGCGCGGAAATGTCCCAGGCGTAAACCTTGCCGTCGTCGGCTACGGCCAGCACGCCGTTCTCGCGCGGCGCCAGCGCGATGGCGCGGTAGTTGGGCTTGCCTTGCGCGGGCTTCAGCTTCAGCAGCACCTGTTCGCTGGTGGAATGACGCAGCCATACTTCGCCGTTGGCATCGGCGGTGATGAACATCTTGCCGCGCTGGCTGACATCCATGGCAACGACGGCGGCCTTATGCGCTTCCAGCGCATGGGCCTTGGTCATGACGTAGCCGTCGGTGGTTTTGGCGGCTGGATCTTGCAGGCGGAAGAACACGTTCACGGAACCGTCGGAGCCGGCCACGACGAACGACTGCTCGCCGATCAAAAAGCCCACCGCGCCGACGGTCACATCGCCGGGCAGAAGGTCGATGGTTTCGGCCAAGACGGGTGATTCAAATTCGCGGCTGTCATAGCGGTAAACCATGCCGCCGGCATCGATCACATAAACCTGATCGGCGCGGTCGGTCATCAGCACGTTGCGCACCACCACGCCTTTGGGCAGGCCGGGCAGCTCGGAGGATGTCAGCGCGGTTGTGGTCACGCCGGTCATCATGTTGGTCTTGGATTCACTGCGACTCAAACGGCCGACACCTGCGGCATCGACGGTGACGAAGGAGATCGTCGGACGTTCGGCAGAACCGCCAAGTCGGTAGTCGGCGGCGACAATGGCGGTGCCTTCCGGCGCCACCTGTTGCGTGGGGCCCAGTTCAAGCTCGACCGAGACGCGGCGCGTCTGGTCGGCGCTGACGGCGGCGTAGATCGCTTTGCCGTCGGTGGAATCTTCAGGCGAAAGTTTCTTCACGTCGGCGGGCACATCGGCGGTGTTGATGACCGCGCCGCCGACTTTCACGGTGGCGAGGCGCAAAGACCCGTCGGAGAAACCATAAGCCACATCGCGCCCGCTCGGCGTGCGCGCGAAGGCCGTCAGCGTCTTGCCGCCAAGATCCAGCGGCGCGACATCGAGCGCGGCCCCGGTCTTGATATGCACGGCATGAACCGCGCCGGCTTCGTCGATAGAAACACTCACCGTTTTATATTCGTCGACGATTTCCATCAGCGGACGGCCGCCGGCAACACCATCGGACATCCGCGCACCTTGAACCGATGCACCGGTGAACAGCGGAACAACCACGAGGCCCAAGAACATCATGATGCCGAAGACGGCGGCAATGACGCCAAGGCCGCCGATACGGATTGTCCAGTCGGCTACCTTGTCGGCGATCAGCACAGCCTTCGAGGTCTTCATGGACCTGCGTTGGCGAGGGGCCGCGCTCGGTTTGGAGGAGGACGCGGCGGCTGATTCGGCGGGTGGGGTCATGGGTTGATCTTCAGAAACCTGAAAAGCCGATAAACTTAAAAACTTCCCGTGTCTTACGACACGAAGACGTGATGGCGCCGGCATGATAGGCCGCCGGCGCCACTACGTTTCGATCAGAGGATCGGCGTTATTCTACGCCGACCATCTTCATGTCCTGCGCGGCCACAGCGCTGGGGATCGGATAGAAGCCGTCCTTCAACACGCCCATCTGGCCTTGCTTGGAGTAGATGAACTTCACGAACTCAGCGCGCAGCGGCTCAAGTGCCGCGCCCGGCTTGCGGTTCAAGTAGACGTAGAGGAAGCGCGTGATGGGATAATCACCGGCATAGGCATTGTCCGACGTGGCGTCGAAGCATTTGCCGTCATCCTTGGCCGAGATCGGCACGGTGCGCACGTCAGCGGTTTTGTAGCCGACGCCCGAATAACCGATGGCGAACTTGTCCGAGGCAATGCCCTGAACCACGGCCGACGAACCGGCCTGTTCTTTGACGCTGTCTTTATAGTCGCCGTCGCCCATGGCGACTTCTTTGAAGTAGCCGTAGGTGCCCGAAGCGGAGTTACGACCATAGAGCGAGATCGGCTTGTTGGCCCATTCGCCGGTGACACCGACCTGGCTCCAGGTCTTGATGTCTTCCTTGCCGCCCTTCTTGCGGGTCTTGGAGAACATGGAGTCAAGCTGCGAGAGCGACAGGCACTTGATCGGGTTGTCTTTGTTGACAAACACGGCGAGCGAGTCCACGGCAACGCGGATACCGGTCGGCTTGTAGCCGTACTTCTTTTCAAAGTCGTCGTTCTCGCCGGCCTTCATCGGGCGCGACATCGGGCCGAACTGAGCAGCGCCGGAGATCAGCGCCGGCGGGGCGGTGCCCGATCCCTTGCCTTCGATTTCGATCTTCACGCTCGGGTATTGCTTGTTGAAGCTCTCGGCCCACAGCGACATGACGTTATTAAGAGTGTCGGAGCCGACCGACTTCAGGCTGCCGGTCACGCCCGACATCTTCTGGTAGTCCTTCAAGGACGGGTCGACGTCCAGGGCGTAAGCGCTGACAACGGCGAAAGTACCGGCAACAGCCAACGCGCCTGCGAATTGTTTCAACATGGGTGTTCTCCAGTGAGTGGAAAGAAGTGCGAACACGCCATCAATACTGAGGGACACCATACCTTTTGTGACAGACATATGAACTTTTTATGACGGGCCGGGCAGCCAAATCCAGCCCGGAATCGCGTCATAAATTATCATTATAGAACAGTATGTTAGCCTCTGTAACAGAAGCGTGGAAAGGGCAGCCGGGAACGATACTGGACTGTCAAAATGCCCCTTCTTCACCCCAAATAGAGACGCACGCTGTAATACAGGCTTTGGTTGGCCTTTGGATGGGCGAATCAGGCCGGTATCAGCCGGGATTTATAAGCGCCGGAAGACCGCCGCAACTTGCGATCGCTCCACCCGGAAGTCCGCTACCGGAGACGAAATATCCCAGCCCGCAGCGTCGCAAATTCCGCCCTACTTCCAACATACTGGCCTTACATATTATGTGGGCGTGATGCGCAGGGTTGGACCAGCCTTCGCGTCTATGTGATGACGCCGCTTTTACGGCGGCAGCGTTGTGCTTATGCCTATCGAAAGCGGAGAGCGAGATGAAACAGATCGTTTATGTAGCGATGACCGGCGCGGCTTTGATGGCCGCCAGTACCGCCTTTGCCCAATCGAGCCCCACGCCGCAAGGCACGATCATCTGGAGCAATCCGCAAAGCGCCGGAACAGCCGCGCCCGCCAATAGCGCGCCGCCATCCGGCTCCGCGCCCGACAGTAATGGCATCATGTGGAACGATGGCCCCGCCTCCGGCGCGCCGTCTGCGCCACCATCTGCCGCTCCGAAAACGTCCAGCCCGCCGCCGTCCTCCAGCGCGTCCGCGCCCAATAACAGCGGCATCACCTGGAACGATGGGTCCGCGCCGGCTCAAACTTCGAAAATCATGCCGACGCCCGCGCCATCGACCAGCGCTTCCGCACCCTCTGCGGCTCCCGATAACAACGGCATTATGTGGAACGATGCAAAGCCGGGCACCGCGACATCCGCACCGCGCCCTTTGACCACACCGCCGAGCGCCTCTGCCTCCAGCGCGCCGCCGCCGAGCTCATTCCCGTCGGGTTCTTCAGCTTCCGTGCAAGATAACGCCGTGATTTGGGATTCACCGCCAAAGCGCCCCGGCAATGCGATCGCCGCCGCCGCACAGCCCGGCCCCTGCCACGAATTCCAAACCGAGATCATCATTGATGGCCGCCGCCAACCGGCGCACGGCACCGCCTGCCGTCAGCCCGATGGCACGTGGCGCGTGGTGAATCGCTAACGCGGGTTACGCTACGCGCGCGAGCAGCGCTTCCAAGCCGCCGAAGAACTTCTGCCAGCCGTACGTCGCACCCGTGTAGTACTGATCCGTGCCCGCGCCTGTGGGGAAACCCGCCTGCTCCATGCGCAAGACCACGCCTTTGCCTGCTGGCGTCAGCGTCCAGGTGACGACCGTCTCTAAACCCATCGATCCCCACTTATAAGACAGCCGCGTCATCGGCGTGATGTCCAGCACTTCACAATGGATGATGCCGTCCCACTGCGGCATCGGCGTGCTGCGGAATTGAAACGGCTTACCGGCCTTCGGCTCGAAATCGGTTTTCATCAGCCACTCTTCCAGCAGCGCCGGTTGCGTCAGCGCGCGCCAAACTTTCTCCACGGGATGATTGATCTCGCGTTCGACGACGAGGGTGCGTGTTTCGGTCATTGGTCCATCCTGTTCAAAAGATCTTCGAGGCGATCCATGCGGCCTTCCCAGAAGGCGGCGTAGAATTTCATCCAGTCCACCAGCGGCGCGAGCGCTTTGGGTTCGGCGCGGTAAAAGGATTCCCGGCCCGCGCGCCGTTCGCGCACCAACCCTGCCCGCTTTAACTGCCGTAAATGCTTGGATACAGCCGGTTGCGAGACGCCGGCATGGTCGGTGAGCCCATGCACCGTCTGTTCGCCCTTCTTTGCCAAGCGCTCGAACAGCGCACGGCGGGTGGGATCGGCCAGGGATTTGAAGAGCGCGTCTTGTACTGCGGTCATGCCTTTCATAACCATTTGGTTATTGATTAGTCAAGCCCGGAATTCCGCTGCCCTCCTTGGCCCCCACGTGGGGCCGAGGATCCAGGGTTTTTGTTTTATAAAATAGAAACCAGAAACTCTGGATTCTCGGCGCTGCGCGCCAAGAATGACAGACTCTTACGACGCCGCGTTCGCGTCGCCGGTCTGGGCAGTCTTCTGCTGGCTGACATTACTGCCGTCGCCCGGCTTCAGGCGATAGAACATCACCGATGTGATGATGGTCGCCACGCCTAAAATCAAAAACGCTTTGTGCAGCCCGGCGATGAACAGTGCCGGTTCACTGCGCAAACTTTCCGGCACGAAAAACGCGGTGCACAGACCTGCCGTCGCCACACCGAAGCTCATGGACATCTGCTGCAAGGTGCTCGCGATGGAACTCGCGCCACTCGTCTGTTGGGGTGCGACATCGGCATAGGCCAGCGTGTTCATACTGGTGTATTGCAGCGAGGTGCAGATGCCATAGACAAATGCTTGCAGGACAATGCGCCAGATCGGCGTCTCGGGCCCGATGGTGGCAAAGAACATCAGCCCCGCACCGAGGATGACGGTATTGGACACCAGCATCCCGCGATAACCGATCCGCCGCAAAAGCATCTGCACCATGGCCTTTGAACTCATCGCGCCGATGACTTGCGGCATAATCAACAGACCCGACTTCACCGGCGAGTAGCCTAAGCCCACCTGATAGAGCAATGGCAAAAGGAACGGCGCGCCGCCAATGCCGATGCGGGTGATGAAGCTGCCGGACGTTGCGACCGCGAAAGTACGCAGCTTGAACAGGCTAAGGCGCAGCAGCGGATAGCGAATGTGCTGCGCATGGAACCCGTAGCCGCCCAGCAGCACGAACGACACCGCAAGAAGGCTGAGGATTTCAAACGTGCCCAGGGTATGTTCGCCGAACACTTCCAGCACATAGGATAGCAGCGCCACACCCGAGCCGAACAGAATCAGGCCCACGATGTCGAGCGGATGCGTATCGCTCTCGCGGTAATCCGGCAGATGGAAATAAACCATCAGGAGCCCGAGCAATCCGATCGGCACATTGACGAAGAAAATCAAACGCCAGTGCAGATAGGCGACGATTAGCCCTCCCGCCAGCGGCCCCAACATCGGGCCGACCAATCCGGGGATCGAGACAAAACTCATGGCGCGCAAAAGCTCCGACTTCGCAAACGTACGAATCATCGTCAGGCGCCCCACCGGCACCATCATCGCCCCGCCGCAGCCCTGCAGGATACGGCAGGCCACCAGCACATGGATGTTGCTGGAAATCCCGCATAGGATGGAGCCTAGAGTGAATAAGCCAATGGCGGCGGCGAACACGCGGCGCGTGCCAAACCGGTCGGCCATCCAGCCGCTGATGGGAATGAACACGGCGAGGCTCAAGGTATAGCTCGACAGCACCGCCTTCATGCTGAGGGGTGCCACATTCAGCGCCGCCGAGATCGTCGGCACCGCCGTGTTGAGAATGGTGGTGTCTAGCGCCTCCATGAAGAAGGCGATGGCGACAAGGCCCGGCAGGATCTTCTTCGCAAAGGGCGTCAGCTCGGCGGGTCCGGAGGGCGTCACGTCGGTCGGCTTCCTCTTAGAGCGCGGCGATACTCACATAATCCCGTGGAACGTATGCGGTTGCTTAAGCCTTCAAAAATTTCCGGACATGGGCTTCCAACGTACGTGCGGTATTGCGAAAGGCCGACATACGCGCGGTCTCTGTACCGGTCACCGCCGCCGGATCGGGCAGGCTCCAATGGCCGGTAGCGGGATGGCCCGGCCACACCGGGCAGACTTCGCCCGCTGCATTGTCGCAAACCGTGAAGATGTAATCCATCACCGGCGCATCGGGTTTTGCAAACTCATCCCAGCTTTTGCTGCGCAGGCCCTCGGTGGGCAACAGGCGCTCGTTCAAGGCCGCCAGGGCCAGCGGATGAACAGCGGTTTTCGGAAAACTGCCGGCGCTGTAGCCGATGAACTGGCTTTTACCCCAATGGTTCAAAAGACTTTCGGCCATGATGCTGCGTGCGGAATTTCCGGTGCAGAGGAACAACACATTCTTGATCACAATTTTATGTCCCGCAAAAAGTCTGATGCACAACTTCGTGCGGTTCCGGCGGCAGCGCATAACGCGCATTGCCGGGCTGGTCGTCATAAGGGTGCGCAAGCACCGCGTTCAAGCGCTCGAAGGGCGCATAGTCGTTCAATGTCGCGGCGGCGATGACTTCGGCCACCAGATGATTGCGCGGGATGAAGGCGGGGTTCACAGCGCGCATGCCAGCGCGCCGCGCGGGCGCATCGCCGCCTTCTTCCGCAATCCGCGCCCGCCAGCGCAGCGCCCATTCGCGAAAAGTCGCGGGATCGTCGAATAAACGCGCCACATCGTCATCGTGCGCGTCATCGGCAGTAGCATCGCACAACCCTCGAAAGGTCAGCGTGAAGTCGGCATTGCCCGCATCCATGCGCGCCAGCAGATCCTGCGCCAATGCCTCATCGTCCGTGCGTTGTGCCGTGAGACCTAGCTTGGCGAGGAAGCCCGTTCCATATGCCGCCTCGAAATGCGTCTCGAACCTTGCGAGCGCATCCTCGGCGTCGGCGATGGCGGCCTCTTTGTCGTCAGCCAGCAACGGCAGCAATGTCTCGGCGAGACGCGTGAGGTTCCATACCGCGATGCCCGGCTGATTTTGATAGGCATAACGTCCGCGCTGATCGATAGCGCTGTAAACGGTTTGCGGATGAAAGGCGTCCATAAAGGCGCAAGGGCCGTAATCGATGGTCTCGCCTGAGACGGTCATGTTGTCGGTGTTCATGACGCCGTGGATGAAGCCCACCAGCATCCAGCGCGCGATGAGTTCGGCCTGGCGGCGGATCACGCCCTCCAATAAGGCGCGGTACGGATTGGCGGCGGCGCGCGCCTCCGGGTAGTGGCGCGCGATCACATAGTCGGCGAGGTGCGTAAGACCCGCCACATCGCCGCGCGCGGCGAAAAACTGGAACGTGCCGACGCGGATATGGCTCGCGGCCACGCGCGTCAGCACAGCACCGGGCAGCGGTTCCTCGCGCATCACCCATTCGCCGGTGGTGACTGCCGCCAGCGCGCGAGTGGTCGGAATACCGAGCGCATGCATGGCTTCGCTGACGATATATTCGCGGATTACAGGACCCAACGCCGCGCGGCCATCGCCCCGGCGCGAAAACGGCGTCGGGCCAGCGCCCTTCAGTTGGATGTCGCGGGCGCGGCCGTTTATGTCGATCACCTCGCCCAGCAAAATCGCACGCCCGTCGCCAAGCTGCGGCGAGAACCCCGCGAACTGGTGCCCGGCATAAGCCTGCGCGAGCGGGGCCGCGCCTTCCGGCACGCGGTTGCCGGCAAAGACTTCGAGTGCTTCTGGCGTGATAAGGCGCGCAGGATCTAGGTTCAGCTCGCGGGCAAGAGCTTCATTGAGCTTGATGAGGCGCGGCGCTTTAACGGCTGTCGGGCTAAGCCGCGCGTAGAAATGCTCGGGCAACCGGGCATAACTGTTGTCGAAGGGAAAAAGCGGCGCGATAGGAGGAAACCTTCATAAATGAATATTCACCCGAAGTGTTATCGTTCCGGGTGCATTAGGCCGCCCGCAAGCAAGAATAAACCAATGACAATCAAGATGACGCCTAAAGCGCGCATGTAGCGAATATAATTCGCCTCGGAGAATACTCTGATTGCGATACTTGTTTTAAGCCAGAGTCCACGACGAAAAAGTGTAGGCCAACGAAGATAAACACATCCAAGAACAATTAGGACAATGCCCATACCCACGATCCGCCTCCGCCGAAATTATCCCCTGAGCTTCTTGATGTTCCCCGCGTAATCGCTCGAACCAAACACCGCCGTGCCTGCGACCAGCACGTTGGCCCCCGCCGCGATGACAGTCTTTGCCGTCTCGGCATTGATACCGCCGTCGACTTCGAGTTCGATGGGGCGGCTGCCGATCATGGCTTTCAGCTTTTTGATCTTGTCCACTTGGGCGGCGATGAAACTCTGCCCGCCGAAACCGGGGTTGACACTCATCACCAGGATCAGATCGAGTTTATCCAGCACATATTCCACAACATCCGGCGGCGTGCCGGGGTTGAGCGACACACCAGCTTTTTTGCCAAGGCTTTTGATGAATTGCAGCGAGCGGTCGAGATGCGGACCCGCTTCGGCATGGACGGTGATGATGTCGGAGCCTGCATCGGCAAAAGCCTGGATGTAAGGATCCACGGGCTGGATCATCAGATGCACGTCGAGGATCTTCTTGGTGTGCGGACGCAAGGCCTTCACCACCAAGGGGCCAATCGTCAGGTTCGGCACGAAGTGGCCGTCCATGACATCGACGTGAATGTAGTCGGCGCCGGCGGCATCGATCGCCCGCACTTCGTCTCCCAACTTTGCGAAGTCGGCGGAGAGAATGCTGGGCGCGATCTTTACCATCGGTCTTATCCTGCTAAACGCGGGCCTTCACGGCTTCGACAACGGCGTCGG
>CAITZE010000221.1 GCA_903896775.1 uncultured bacterium | reverse complement strand
TGTGGGCTTCGGCGGCTATGCCTCTGCGCCGACAGTGCTCGCAGCATCGCAGCTTGGCATTCCCACCGTCATTCACGAACAGAACGCCATTCTTGGCCGCGCTAACCGCTGGCTGGTACGCCGCGTTGATCGCCTGTGCATTTCGCTCGATCTCGCAAAACCCATTACGACCGCCGCACAGATTATTCGTACTGGCCTTCCGCTGCGCCCGGCGATTGTCGCAAAACGCGGTATTCCGTACAAGCCGCCAACCGCAGACGGCCCGTTCCGCATTCTCGTTCTTGGCGGAAGCCAGGGCGCGCGCGTATTCAGCGACGTCTTGCCGACAGCCGTGAAGTTGCTGCCTGAGGCTCTGCGTAAGCGTCTTGAAATTTCGCAACAGTGCCGCCCCGAAGAATTGGACCGCACACACACGGCCTATTCCGGCTCCGATGCCCACGTCCAATTGCGTCACTTCTTCGATAACGTGCCAGACCTTCTGAGTAACGCGCACCTTTTAATCGCGCGCGCGGGAGCTTCCACCGTTGCCGAAGCGAGCATTCTCGGCCGCCCAAGCCTCCTGATCCCGCTGCCGCTGGCCGACAATCATCAAGCTTTCAACGCCGACGCTCTCGCCCGTATCGGCGGTGGCTGGACGATGCGTCAAACGCGTTTCACGCCTGAAGCCCTGGCCGAGTTGCTGATGCAGTTCCTGGCATCGCCCGTCACGCTTCAGAAAGCCGCGGTGGCTGCCGAAACTTTGTGCTTGCCGGATGCGGCGAGTCGTCTCGCCGATGTCGTCACCGCGCTGATCCGCGATGAGAGCGGCGCACGCATCGCCGCGAAATCTACCAGTTCCTCGCCATCAATAACGACACACACCATGAAGCGGGGGATCGTCTAATGCAGTCCATGCCGCTCGACATAGGCATTATTCATTTCGTTGGCATCGGCGGCATCGGCATGTCCGGTATCGCGGAAGTCATGCACAACCTGGGCTATCAGGTGCAAGGCAGCGATATCGCGCAGAACGCCAATGTGGATCGCCTGCGCAGTCTCGGCATTCACATTGAAGTGGGTCATCGCGGCGAAAACCTCGGCGAGGCGCGGGTCATCGTGATCTCGTCCGCTGTGAAGCCGGACAATCCCGAAGTGCTGGCCGCCCGCAAATCCATGCTGCCGGTCGTGCGCCGCGCCGAAATGCTAGCGGAACTGATGCGCCTGAAGTGGTCTGTGGCCGTAGGCGGCACGCACGGCAAAACGACGACGACCTCGCTCGTCGCCAGCGTCCTGGAAGCAGCGGAGCTGGATCCCACAGTCATCAACGGCGGCATCATCAATGCTTACGGCACCAATATGCGACTTGGCACCGGCGACTGGATGGTCGTGGAAGCCGATGAATCCGACGGCACGTTCACGCGGCTGCCGGCGACGATTGCCGTTGTCACCAATATCGATCCCGAACATCTCGATTTCTACGGTGACTTCGCCAAGGTGAAGGCCGCCTTCCGCACGTTCGTGGAATCGATCCCGTTCTATGGCTTCGCCGCCATGTGCATCGATCACCCGGAAGTGCAATCGCTGTTGCCGCAGTTAACCGACCGCAAGGTCATAACCTACGGCCTTTCGCCTGCGGCGATGGTGCGTGGCCTTAACTTGGTTCTCGATGTGAATGGTGTGCGTTTCGACGCCGCCATCTCGGATCGCGTCACCGGCGGCGAACGCATTATCGAAAATATTCACCTCACCATGTTCGGCCAACACAATGTGCTGAACTCCCTTGCCGCTGTTGCGGTAGCAGCCGAAATGGGGCTGTCGGACGCGGTGATCCGCGAAGGCCTCGCGCGCTTCAAAGGCGTGAAGCGCCGCTTCACCAAGGTCGGCGAAGTCGACGGCATTTCTATCATCGATGATTATGGCCATCACCCGGTGGAAATCGCCGCCGTGCTGAAGGCTGCGCGCACAGCCACGACGGGCCGTGTCATCGCCGTCATGCAGCCACATCGCTACACACGTTTACAGTCGCTGTTCGCCGAGTTTTGCCAATGCTTCAACGACGCCGATCACGTGGTTGTCGCCGACGTTTATCCCGCGGGCGAAGCGCCCATTGCCGGCATCGATCGCGACAATCTCATCAACGGGCTGCACGCGCACGGCCATCCTGCTGTAACCGCATTGATGTCACCCAAACATTTGGCTGCCGTCATCGACGATATCGCGCGTCCCGGCGACGTCGTGGTCTGCCTCGGCGCCGGCAACATCACGGCATGGGCTCATGCGCTGCCTGCGGATCTCGCTGCCATTCGTAAATCGAAATCCAACGGCAATGGAAAACGCGCGGGAGGCGCCGCATGATGACGGCGCGCCACGCCACGCCGGGTCTGGTTGATCGTCTGCCGCAAGTACGCGGCAGGTACGATGTTATGGCCGATCTCGGCAAGATGACGTGGTTCCGCGTTGGCGGTCCGGCGGAGGTGCTATTCACACCCGCCGACGTCGAAGACCTGAGCGTATTTATGAAAGGCCGCCCGGCCGACGTGCCGGTGACAATGATCGGCCTGGGCTCGAACATGCTGGTGCGCGACGGCGGCGTGCGTGGTGTTGTTATTCACCTCGGCAAAAGCTTCGCCACGATTACGGCTGATGGCGCGAAAATTCGCTGCGCTGCCGGTGCGGCGGACGCTTCCGTCGCCACAGCCGCACGCGAAGCCGGCATCTTCGGCATGGAGTTTCTTACCGGCATTCCCGGCACCATTGGCGGCGCGCTCCGCATGAATGCGGGCGCTTACGAACGCGAAATCAAAGACATCTTCACCAGCGCGACGGCGATGGATGCACACGGTACGATCCACAAGCTGGGCTATGCCGATATGGACTTCAGCTACCGGCATGTCGGCGTGCCGGAGGATTGGATTTTCCTAGGCGCTGAACTCAGCGGCATCCCCGGCATTCCAGCCCAGATCATGGAGCGCATGCGCGTGATCCGCACAGAGCGGGAAGAAAGTCAGCCGACAAAAGCTCGCACCGGCGGCTCCACCTTCGCAAATCCGCCCAACGCTAAAGCCTGGATGCTGATCGATGCGGCCGGCTTTCGCGGCAAGACCCTCGGCGGCGCGCAAGTTTCGCCGAAGCATACGAACTTCTTGATCAATACCGGCGCAGCCACGGCGCACGATCTTGAAGCACTCGGTGAAGCCGTCCGTACCAGTGTGAAGGAAAACTCTGGCATCGATCTCAATTGGGAAATTCGCCGTATCGGCGTTCCTAAAGACTCTCCCGAAAGCCTTGTCGGGGGCCGTAAGCCATGAAGCGCCCCACCTCCATCCGCCGCGTTGCCGTGCTTGGCGGCGGCTTTTCAAAAGAACGCGAAGTCTCGCTGGTCTCTGGCCGCGCCGCCGAGCGTGCGTTGAAAGCCAAAGGCCTCGATGTGACCTTTATCGATGTTACGCGTGATATGACAGCATTGGTTTCGGCCATTGGCGCAGCCAAACCCGACGTGGTGTTCAACGCGCTGCATGGCCGCTTCGGTGAAGACGGCTGCATTCAGGGTCTGCTCGATATGATGCAGATCCCCTACACCAACTCTGGCCGCCTCGCCTCAGCCGTCGCCATGGACAAGTCCATGGCCAAGCGCGTCATGGCCGCCGCGGGAATTCCGGTCGCTGAAGAATGCATCGTCACGCGCGCCGAAGCCGAGCAAGGCGATGTTATGCCGCGTCCTTACGTATTGAAGCCGCTGAACGAAGGTTCCAGTGTCGGCGTGAAAATCGTGCGCGCTGGCGACAATCGTCCCCCGCTCGACGACCTCGGCGTTGCACCCGACGACTACATCATGGCCGAGCGCTTCATTCCGGGCCGTGAAGTTACCGTTGCCGTCATGGGCGACGCTGCACTCGCGGTCACTGAAATCACGACCGGTCGCGACTTCTACGATTACGAAGCCAAATACGCTGCGGGCGGCTCGACCCACGTCCTGCCCGCGCCTCTGAGCCGCGCACTCTACGAGCGCGCCATGGAGCTATCACTCACCGCTCATCGTGCCTTGGGTTGCCGTGGCGTAAGCCGCGCCGATCTTCGTCTCGATGGCGACGCCTTCACGATGCTCGAAGTCAATACCCAGCCCGGATTGACGCCGACCTCGCTGGTGCCTGAACAAGCCGCCCACGTGGGCATGCCTTTCAACGATCTCATCCTTTGGATGGTGGAGCACGCCCAATGCGACGCCTGATGACCCGCAAAACTCTGATCTGGACAACAGCGATTTTATTGGTCGGCGCTGGTGGCGCGGCTGTGAAGTTCGCGCCGCAATCAATTGGTCTTGGTGAAAACCTCGCCGGCTTGAATGGCACGATGCTCGACCTCAGCGCGGCGCTCGGTATGCGTCTCGATGCGCTGACCGTAGAAGGCCGTGAGATGACTTCGCGCGACGATTTGCTGGCGGCCTTGGATATAGAACGCGGCTCGCCGATCCTATCCATTGACGTTGCGCATGCTAAATCCGCCATTGAAGCTCTGCCTTGGGTAAAGACGGCAAAGGTCGAACGCCAATTGCCCGACGCTGTGCACATTCTTATTGAAGAGCGCACGCCCTACGCGCTGTGGCAGCGCGACGGCCGCTACACTCTGGTCGATCATGACGGCAAAACCATCGTTGATGTTCCAAATGCCGATCAATCTCTCCCTTTGATCGTTGGTCCTGACGCGCCCCAACACGCTGCGGCGCTGTTCGATACCCTCAGCTCTGAGAAGGCACTAGCCGAGCGCGTGCGGGCCGCTGTGCGGGTAGGCGACCGCCGCTGGAATATCTACCTCGACTCTTTCCAAGGCGGCATCGCCATTCGTTTGCCTGAGGGCGATTTTCGCGCCGCTTGGACACGCCTCGCCGTGCTTGAGCGCGACAATAAGATTCTCGAACGCGACCTCGACTTCATCGATATGCGTCTTGAAGACCGGTTGGTTGTCCGCGTTCACAAAGATCCAAGCGCCGAAGCCGCAACCGCATCGACGAAAAAGAAAACACCGGCGATTAACGCCGGCCCAAAACAAAACATCTGAGGACGGAACGCACCCATGAATGATTTTTTTGGTTTTCGGCACAGGAGCATCGTCTGAGATGGCTAAACCAATCCCCCATAACGGCACCATTGCCGCCCTCGACGTTGGCACGACGAAGGTCGCCTGTTTCATCGCCCACATAGGCCCCCACAACGGTGAAAGCGACGAGTTCCATATCGCCGGTGTAGGCCATCACCGCTCGCGCGGTATGCGCTCGGGCCAAGTCACCAATCTGGACGAAGTCGAGGCCTCGATCCGCGCTGCGGTCGATGCTGCCGAGCAAATGAGCAACAGCCGCATAGACAAAGTGTTCTTGAACATGTCCTGCGGCACACCGCAGTCGACGCGCGTGGATGTGGAACTGGCCGTTGCCGGGCATCAGATTCGTGATACCGACGTGCGCCGCGTACTCGATCACGGCAGCGCCCAATACAATGTCAACGACCGCGAACTGATCCATTGCATTCCGACCGGCTATTCCATCGACGGGGGCAACGGCATCCTCGATCCACGCGGCATGTACGGCGACAAACTCGGCGTGAACATTCACCTGGTTACCGCCGCCGTCGGCCCTGCGCGCAACCTCAATACCGTCATCGACCGTTGCGATCTCGACATCGAAGACCGTGTAGTAACGCCTTACGCTTCCGGTCTGGCCTGCTTGGTGGACGATGAGAAGGACCTCGGCGTCACCGTTATCGACATGGGCGGCGGCACAACCTCCATCGCGGTCTTCCTGGAAAGCCAAGTGGTTTATGTCGATACGCTGCCCATCGGCGGCAATCACGTCACCAGCGATATCGCCAAAGGCCTTTCGACGCCGGTTGCAAAAGCCGAACGCCTCAAGACCGTTTACGGCAGCGTCATGCAATCGCCCGGTGATGCACGCGAACTTTTGAAAGTGCCATTGGTCGGGGAAGAAGACGAAGACAGCGCGAACGAAGTGCCAAAGTCCATGTTGGTGCAAATCATCCAAGCGCGCATGGAAGAAACTTTCGAACTCGTTCGCAGCCACCTCGATACCTCGGGCTTCGGCAAAAGCGCCGGACGCCGCGTTGTGTTGACAGGCGGCGCAAGCCAGTTGGAAGGCGTGCGCGATCTGGCCGAACTGGTTCTCGACAAACAAGTCCGCTTGGGCCGCCCGCGCATGATTCGCGGCCTGCCCGATTCATTGTCCGGCGCGGCTTTTGCGACAGGTGTCGGCCTTTTGCGCTACGGCCTGCGTGAACATGTCGCAAAACCCGATCATGCCGCCATGGCGGCCTCCAAGAACAAACGCAACATCGGCCGCATCGGTCAATGGCTGCGGGAGAACTACTAAATGGGAGAAACCGCAAGAAAATGTGAGGTCGAGGAACCAGCAACTGGTCCACCCGCTCTCAACCGACGACGAAGATTTAAAAAACGAGCCTAAAGACTCAAAAAAAACAGTTTTAACGAGCTTAGTAAAATCCGGAGAATAAAAATGACGATCAACATCAGCGTCCCGAAGACCACCATCGAAGCCCAGCTGAAGCCACGCATCACCGTTATTGGCGTCGGCGGCGCCGGCGGCAATGCCGTCAACAACATGATCCAGAGCGCCATGGAAGGCGTCGACTTTGTTGTCGCCAACACCGATGCTCAAGCGCTCGCCGCTTCCCGCACCGATCGCCGCATCCAACTGGGCCGCGACACGACCCAGGGCCTCGGCGCCGGCGCCCGTCCTGAAGTCGGCCGCGATTCTGCGGAAGAAGCGTTGGAAATGATCGCCCGCGAACTCGACGGCGCGCATATGGCCTTTATCACCGCCGGCATGGGCGGCGGCACCGGGACCGGCGCTGCCCCCGTCATCGCTAAGGTCGCCCGCGATCTCGGCGTGCTGACGGTCGGTGTTGTAACCAAGCCCTTTCAGTTCGAAGGTGTGCATCGCATGCGTCTGGCCGAAGCCGGCATCGAAGAACTGGCCGCGGTTGTTGACACACTCATCGTCATCCCGAACCAAAACCTGTTCCGCGTCGCTAACGAGAAGACCACTTTCGCCGATGCCTTCAAGATGGCCGACGATGTGCTGCACGGCGGCGTTCGCAGCGTCACCGATCTGATGACGATGCCCGGCATGATCAACCTCGACTTCGCTGACGTTCGCACAGTGATGCGCGAAATGGGCCGCGCCATGATGGGCACGGGCGAAGCTTCCGGCGACCGTCGCGCGCTCGACGCCGCCGAAGCCGCCATTGCTAACCCGCTCCTGGAAGAAACCTCCATGCGCGGCGCGAAGGGTGTGCTCATCAACATCACCGGCGGCAACGACATTACCCTGTTCGAAGTCGACGAAGCCGCCAATCGCATTCGCGATGAAGTCGAAAGCGACGCCCACATCATCTTCGGTTCGTGCTTCGACGAAAGCATGGAAGGCAAAATCCGCGTATCGGTCGTCGCAACCGGCATCGAGTCCGAAGCTGGCGTGCAACCCCGCCCGATGAGCACCCGCACAGAAGTCCGCGCGGTTGCCCGCAAGCCTGAAGTGCGTACCGCCGCCGCTCCGGCAGCGCGCGCTCCGGTCGTAGCCGCAGCCCCGGCTCCGGCCCCCGTCGCTCAAGTTCAAACCGCCCCCGCCTACACAGCACCGGTGCAGCCGACCTTCGGTGGTTTTGGTTTCGGCGGTCCGACCCTGGCGCCCGCCACCGGCACCATGGATCTCCAGGCCGAAGAGAAAGCCCTCCTGGAAATGGCCGCTGCCGTGAAGGCTGAAATTGAACAGGCTCCGGCGCCTGTGGTTGAAGCGGCTCAACCGGCGCCAGCTCCGATGCCGGCCCCGGTCGCGGCACCTATCGCTGCTCAGGCTGCGGCCGTCGCTGAAGCCGTAGCGCGCGCGCCGATGGCCGCGGCACCGCGCGTTAATCATTCGATCTCGCCGTTCGTAACGATGGACCGTCCGCGTGACACCTTTATCCCCCGTCCGGCCGTGGAACCTCGCTCGGAACCGCGCGTGGAGATGGTGATGGAAACGAAAGCACCCGTCGCTGCTGAACCCGTCACGGCAGCGCCGATGGCAACCGCCCCCGCTCAAGCCAAGGTCGATCCGGGTCGCATCCGTTTGTTCGATCGTTATCGCAGCCTGACCGCCCGTCCGAAGGTTGAGGAAGCCGCTCCGGCGCCACAGCCGCAGGCCAAGGTGGAACGCCCGATTGAGCGTCCGATGGGCGGCATGAACATCTCGGTCGGCCCGCAAGACCGCCCGATCACGTCGCACAGCGAAGACGAGTTGGAAATTCCGGCCTTCTTGCGCCGCCAAGCCAACTAATCAACGCACCAAAATCTAAACCGAGGGCCCGCATCGCAAGATGCGGGCCCTTTGCTTTTGCAGGCCGAAGCCCTAAACCCAAGGGACATAGTTACACAGCTTCGGAGGGCTTCATGACCTTTGAGAACATTCTGATCGAGACCCGCGGCAATGTCGGCTTAATCACTTTAAATCGTCCACAGGCCCGTAACGCCTTATCTGCGGCGCTCGTGCGCGAGATGGGCACAGCCCTCGATGCTTACGAAGCCAATCCCAATATCCGCTGCATCGTGCTGACGGGCAGCGAGAAAGCCTTTGCCGCCGGCGCCGATATCAAAGAGATGGTCGGCCTCGATTACATGGACGCCTATCTCGCCGACTTCATCACGGTGGGCTGGGAGCGCGTCACAAAATGCCGCAAGCCGGTGATTGCGGCTGTGGCGGGTTATGCGCTCGGCGGTGGCTGTGAACTCGCGATGATGTGCGACTTCATTATCGCCGCCGATACCGCCAAATTCGGCCAGCCGGAAGTGACCTTGGGCACTATTCCCGGTGCTGGCGGTACACAACGCCTGACGCGCTTCGTCGGTAAGTCCAAAGCCATGGAAATGGTTCTGACAGCACGGCTCATGGATGCTGCGGAGGCCGAGCGTTCGGGGCTGGTAAGCCGCATTGTGCCAGCAGCGGATTTGGTCACCGAAGCTGTGAAG
>CAITZE010000220.1 GCA_903896775.1 uncultured bacterium | reverse complement strand
GCGAAAAACCAGCAGGTTCGGAATGGCGCGCAGCGCCGCCAGCTGTTCGACCGGCTGGTGCGTCGGGCCGTCTTCGCCAAGCCCGATGGAATCGTGCGTCATGACGTAGATCACGCGCTGTTGCATGAGCGCGGAGAGACGGATCGACGGGCGGCAGTAGTCGGTAAACACCAGGAATGTGCCGCCGTAAGGAATCACGCCGCCATGCAGCGCCATGCCGTTCATGGCCGCGGCCATGCCGTGTTCGCGCACGCCGTAATAGATGTAGCGGCCCGAGAAATCCGACGCTGTAATCGGCTTCATGCCGGCGGCTTTGGTGTTGTTGGAGCCGGTGAGATCGGCCGAGCCGCCGATCAATTCAGGAATCAACGGCGCCAGAACATTGAGCACGTTTTCCGAAGACTGGCGTGTCGCGATCTTCGGCAATTCCGCCGAGGTCTTTTTCTTGAATTCCGTAATCGCCTTTTCCCAGCCCTTAGGCAGTTCGCAGGAAATCAGACGCAGGAATTCGCTCTGCTGATCGCCCATCGCTTTGACGCGCTCAACCCAGGCGACGTGATCGGCGTGCCCGCGCGCACCCGCTTCGCGCCAGACATTGAGAATCTCATCCGGCACGACGAAGGGTTCATAAGGCCAGCCCAGCTTTTTGCGCGCGCCTTCGATCTCAGCTGTACCCAACGCTGAACCGTGTGTCTTCGATGTGCCGGCCATGGTCGGCGCACCGAAGCCGATGATGGTGCGGCAGGCGATCATGACGGGCTTGTCGCTTTTCTGCGCGGCGGCGATAGCAGCGGCGACGGCTTCGGGATCGTGACCGTCCACGGCGCTTGTGGTCCAGCCCGAGGCTTCGAAACGCTTGCGTTGGTCGTCAGAGACAGAGAGATCCGTCGGCCCGTCGATGCTGATGCGGTTGTCGTCCCACAGCACGATGAGCTTGTTGAGTTTCAAATGGCCCGCCAGCGAAATCGCTTCCTGGCTGATGCCTTCCATCAAACAGCCGTCGCCGGCGATGACGTAAGTGAAGTGATCGACGGCGCCAGGATAACGCGCGGCGAGCAAGCGCTCGGCCAGTGCCATGCCGACGGCATTGCCTAAACCTTGGCCCAGCGGACCCGTGGTGGTCTCGGCGCCGGAGGTGTGTTGATACTCAGGATGACCCGCGGTCGGGCTGTTGAGCTGGCGGAAATTCTTGATCTGCTCGATGGGCATATCCGGATAGCCCGTGAGATACATCAGGCTATAGAGCAGCATCGAGCCATGACCGGCCGACAACACGAAGCGGTCGCGATCGGGCCAATAAGGCGACGCGGCGTCGAATTTCAGAAAACGCGTGAACAGCACCGTCGCCACGTCGGCCATGCCCATGGGCATGCCCGGATGGCCGGAATTGGCCTTCTGAACGGCATCGGCGGCCAGGAAGCGAATGGCATTGGCGAGGCCAGCATGCTTGGCGCGGACAGCAGCGGAGAGAGCGGTATTGGTCATGTCGGGATTTTCACATGTTACATCAAGGGCTTAACGCCATACCCTCCGCCCTCGGGCGGCCCCGGCGCATGGGGATGCTTTTGGCGGACGTGCGCCTAGATTGCAAGCGACAATTCCAGCTTAAAAACCGGCTTAAAGCTCGCGGTCTTTGACCTTCACGGTGGCTTCCAGATCGGGTCGGTAGAACTGGTAGTTGGCTTTGCCCTGATGCTTGGCGTGATACATCGCGACGTCGGCGTTACGCAGGAGTTCGCTGGCGGTATTGGCCTGGGCTGGCAACAGCGAGATGCCGATGGAGGCCGAGACGTTGCCCTCGCGGCCGCCGAGGTCGAAGGGCTCGGTCAGCGACTTGATGATACGGCCGGCGACAAAGCCCGCCGCATCGAAGTTGTCGATCAGCGGCATGATGACGGTGAATTCGTCGCCGCCGAGACGCGCGACGGTATCGGCTTCGCGGACGCATTTCTCGAGACGGCGCGCGGTACTGATTAATAACGTATCGCCCGCATCGTGGCCTAGCGTGTCGTTGATGGCTTTGAAGCCGTCGAGATCGATGAACATGAGACCAATACTTGTTTTCGCGCGTTTGCCTTCCAGCACAAGCCGCGTCAGGCGGTCCATGAACAAGGTGCGGTTCGGCAGATTGGTGAGCTGATCATAGTTGGCTTGATAGATGATCTTCTCTTCGTCGAGCTTGCGGCGCGTCACGTCGGCGAGGATCGCGACATATTGCTGAATGCTGCCGGTGGGATCGCGCACGACGGAAACTGAAATGCGCGCGGCATAGCGCCGACCGCTGGTGCTTTTGCACCATTGTTCCCATTGGGTCTGATCGCTGCCTTGAAGCATATCGAGCACGGTGGTGGGCGACTTAGTGTCGGTGAACAAAATCTCCGAGAGTTGTTTGCCCATGACCTCCGAATCCGCGTTGCCGGCTATACGGCGATAGGACGGATTGACCTTGGTGATACGGCCTTTGGCGTCGGCCACCACGACGCCTTCGGGGCTGTGATCGAATACCACGGCGGCCAGGCGCATCTCGGCTTCGGCGCGGCGGCGCAGTGTGATGTCGCGGATCGTGATGACATAGCCCATGGGCTGGCGGTTCACCGTGACCGGGACAACCACATAGACCGCCTCGAAACTTTCGCCGTCGCTGCGCCCGAGGTGGACTTCCTGATCGACGTAATAAGGCCCATCCTTCAACTGCGCGCGGATGGGGATCGGTTTGCCGGCGTCGTCGTGGCCGCTGCCATAGACGAATACGCGCTCGATGGACATGCCTTGCATGGCCGCCGCATCGCGGTTCAGCATATCGGCGGCGGCCGGATTGGCGAGCGTGATGGCTCCGTTGACGTCGAGCGCGATAATGCCATTCGATGCCGCACTCAAAATTTGCGCGGTCAGGTTCGAGGGCGCTGCGGGTGGCAGCTATGCGCGCGCAGATGCCTGAGAAAAATCGGTTTTGCGCTTCTCGGCGGCTTAGTTTCGAGTCTATAGTTCTTCAGATAAAGGGAACGCTCTTAACGGAGAAACCGCCATGGCAGACCCCCTCTACCGCGCCGATGTGGATGCCCTCGCCGACGAATTACGGCGCGCTCACGGCTCCCGCGCTTTGGACGTTGCCGTCCTGACCGCCAAGCAACACCTCGCCGCCGCGGCCTGGAAGCACTGCGCCCTGTGGCTGCAGGTGGTCAACCGGCTGGCCACGCCCCTCAACTCATCCAGTGGCGATTACGCCGCGGCCGGTCTTTAGGGGCGGGCGGTTATGGATCGCATCGACAATATGAACGACGACTTTGCTGCGGACGGCGAGGTTTGCACATCCGCACCGCGCAAGTCTGTAACGCCAGCACGCTTGATGAAGGAAAACAGCGCAGGCGCTTTGCGCATCTCGGTACGGCGGACACCTTCATCCAGTGCGCAAATGAGTTCGCAGATTTTTGATTCAGGTGGATTTTTTAGGGGAGGTTTTTTTACAAAGCCGGATGCCGAATAGGATCGCGGCTTCGTAAAAAGAAAAACGCCGGCCCAGAATTCTGGACCGGCGTTTTTTATATCGAGAACGCAGAAGCCGTTATTTCGTCGGGATCTTCCACAGGGCGGCGATCAACGCAGGCGTCGAACCCGGCGTGATGCCTTTCCAGATTTCCAAAGCTTTCGGGCGCTGACCGGCGCCGAGGTAAGCGATTCCGAGACGCAGCTTGGCGTCGTCGGCATCGGTCACGCCTTTGTCGATACCGGCTTGCGTGACGGAGATGGCTTTATCGTAAATGCCATAGCTCCAGTACGCTTCGCCGGTCTTGACCAGCGCGTCGCCGTTCTTGGCCTTGCCGGCTTCAGTTTCTGAGGCGGCGAGAGTCTTCTGGTCGCTGGCGGCTTGCGTGGTCGCCATGGCCAACATGCGGTTTTCGCGATCTTTCTGCGCGCCGGTGCCGAGCAGGCCATCGGCCACGCCCTTATCCATGACCTTCTTGGCGAGGCCGGGCAGACCGTCCTGCAGCGCGAGTTCGGTCAGGCCGGTGTATTCTTCCGGCTTGGTGAACAGGCCGTCATTGAATTTCACGACCATGACATCGAGCGCGGACTTGGTGGTGCTGCTCGCAGCGCGAACGCTCTTGTCGTACATCGACACCAAGTCTTTGGTGTACTGCGGCTTCGGATAACGATTGACCAGCATTTCCAGATCGCCGCGCACCGCGTCGTCGTTCTTCAGCGCGTAATCAGACGCCATCAGCAGGTTGAGGGTTTCTTCCTTCACCGGCTTGCCGGCGCCGTCAGAGGCCTTCACGATCGCATGCAGCTGGCTCGAGGCTTTGGCGAAGTCGTTAGTCAGGTAATAGCTCTGCGCGACAAGTACGGGGATCTCGGGATCATTCGGCTGATCCTTCAGATACGCGGCGCCGGTTTCGATAGCCTTGGGATAATTCTTGGACTGGTAATAGAGCTGAATCAGAATTTTGCGTGTTGGATTTGCGTCGGGCATTTGGCCGGAAGCGATCATGCCTTCCAATGCCTTAACACCGGTAGCGGTATCGCCGGCCTTCTGCGCCGCGATGGCCAAGAGCTGATTACAGATCATAACTTCGTAGGGGGTCTTGGCCTTCGAGAGAGCTTCTTGCGCCTTCGCAACGGCTTCTTTCGCTTTGCCGGCTTGCAAGAGATCTTGGGCTTCCTTCGCCGGCTTACCGACTTCGGGGCTTACGGTCGGCTTCTTGGCATCGGCGGCGATCGCAACAGGCGCGGTCACAACCGTAGCGGTACCGGCAACACCGGCAAT
>CAITZE010000219.1 GCA_903896775.1 uncultured bacterium | reverse complement strand
TGCCGCCCTCCACTTTGCGCCAGCTATTCAACCATCCGTTAACCGATAAGGGTCTAAAAGCATTCATGGATGATTGGGCGAAGACTGGGCAATCGATTCTATAAGCCCGGCGGGACGGGGGTAGATGGCGGACAACGTGAAGGTCGGCACTAAAGATGCCGGCATAGGGCCAAAATCAGACCTGCGTGAGGCTGATGTCATTGCCTATCTGCGCCGCAACCCCCGTGTGCTGCTGAATAATCCCGACTTGCTCACCGCCATGGCGCCCGATACGCGCTTTGAGACCGAAACCGTCGTCGTCGACATGCAGCGTTTTGTGGTCGATCGCTTGCGCCGCCAAGTCGACGATCTAAAAGCTTCCAGCGCCAGCCTCGTCACCACCACGCGCTCTAATATGTCGCTGGTAGAACGCACGCTGGAATGCGCACTCGCCCTTTTGTATTCCCGTGACTTCACCGAGCTTGCCCAAATTCTGCACGACGATTTGCCGGTGCACCTTGGTGTCGACGCGATTGCCATCGCTTTTGAAACCGATACCGTTCCGGCCGAAGCTGGCCACATCGTGCGCGCGCTGCATGCGGGCAGCGTCGACGCCCTGATGGGTGCAAGCGATGTCACCACACGTATCCGCGCCGAGACCGAGGGTGAAACCGAGCTGTACGGTAGCGCCGCCGGACTCGTGCGTTCCGATGCGCTCGTGGCTTTGCCAGATGGCGAAGGTTTGCCCGCGGGTATTTTCGCCGTCGGTTGCCGCAATCCCCGGCATTTCGAAGACGGCCAAGGCACAGAACTGATCGCTTTCCTCGGGCACATTGCCCGTTATGCCGTAGGACGTTGGTGGACTCTGAAACTCTAGGTACTGCCGGGATCCACTACGCTGCGCGCGGCGATCTCGTTCGCGCTATCGACGACTGGCGCATATGGCTTACCACCGAGCGCCGCGTTTCACCTCACACCGCTGATGCCTATGGCCGCGATCTTGCGGCCTTTTTGACTTTCCTCACCGATCATCTGGGCACCGAAGCGGACATTTCCGATCTCGCCGCATTGAAGCCAGCGGACTTTCGCAGCTATCTCGCCCACCGCGCCAATCTCAACATCGCCCGCAGTTCCATCGCGCGCGGTGTATCGACCTTGCGCAACTTCTTTCGCTTCCTTGATCGCACCGACCGCGTTCACAACCCTGCCGTCAAAGCCGTGAAGACCCCACGCCTGCCCAAGACCGTGCCCAAAGCCTTGGACGAACAAGAAGCGATGGATGCCATTCATGCCGCCGGCGACTTGCACGACGAGCCTTGGCTTGCCGCGCGCGATACAGCTTTGTTGATCCTGCTTTATGGGTGCGGCTTACGTATCGGCGAGGCACTGGGGCTCACCTGCGGCAATCGGCCTGACGGCGACACGTTGCGCGTGATCGGCAAGGGCCGCAAAGAACGCATTGTGCCGGTGTTGCCGGTCGTGCGCGAAGCGATTGACGCTTATCGCGCCGCCTGCCCTTTTGCCGCAACACCTGAAGCGCCGCTGTTTGTCGGTAAACGCGGCAAAGCCCTGAACCCGGGCGTTCTGCAACGTCAAGTTCGGCGCTTGCGCGCATTACTGGGTCTGGCGGAAACCGCGACGCCGCATGCGCTTCGCCACAGCTTCGCCACGCATTTGCTGGCCAAAGGCGGTGATCTTCGTACGATTCAGGAATTGCTCGGCCACGCGTCGCTGTCGACAACGCAGCGCTATACGGTGGTGGACGCAGCGCGCCTCAGTAAAGTTTACGACGCCGCCCATCCCCGCGCGCGTCTAGGCAACTAAGCTAATCCCAAGGGCCTTTTGGCGTACGGCGGCCCGCATCGGGCACCGAGCCCCGCCGGTAGGGCCGGCGCGCAACGGCAAAGGCTTGGCTTTGCGCCGGCGCAAAAACCTCGACCTCGCGTTGGCGGAAGAAAAACACCATCACGGCCCCGGCGATGAAGCCGCCGATATGGGCCATAAAGGCCACGCCCGGCGCGGCTGGATTTGCGGCGGCGGAACTCATCAACTGTCCCACGAACCAGACGCCCAGCACGATGAAGGCCGGCACGTTGATCGTCGTGATGAAGATCAGAAAGACAAAGACTTTGACGTTACCGCGCGGATGCAGAACCAGATACGCACCCAGCACGCCGGCAATGGCGCCCGACGCGCCGATCATGGGCATGTCGGATGTCGGCGCGGCAAAAGTTTGCGACAACGCCGCGACAACGCCGCACAGGAGATAGAATGTCAGATAGCGTACATGTCCCATGGACGCTTCGATGTTGTCGCCGAAGATCCACAGATAGAGCATGTTGCCGAGAATGTGCATCCAACCGCTGTGCATGAACATCGAGGAGAAGATGGTGAGCACCGCGGGAACTGCCGGCAAGCCGGGATCGAGGGCGACGGTCCCGAGCAGGTGTCCGGGAATAAGGCCAAACGCCGTAACGGCGGCTTGACCGCCCTGATCGCCTAAGGACAACTGCCACAGGAACACGACCGCACAGGCAGCGATAAGGCCATAGTTGACATAGGGCGTCATCGTGTAGGGATTGTCGTCGCCGATAGGCAGGAACATGGGAGCTCTTTTGCACGAAATCGCGTTATATAGGCCGGGTCAGGGTTGCCCCGGCTTGCTATTTCGCGGCGAGGCTTTTAACAGAAGCATCCCTGGCCCGTCGAAGGCCAGGGTTTTTATGAGTGCCGGGATATTGTGATGTTTCAACGGCTTACTGCAAGATATCGACGGATGGCAGCGCTCTGCCTGGCGTTCATGGCAGCGTTTTTATATGCCGCGCCAATGATTGCGGCCGAGCTTCCCGTTTATCCCGACTCAGACACGGAAAAGGCCTGCGTCAGCGCGGGCGAAAGCCCTGAGTGCGCGGCTAAGACATTCTTGATGTGTTCCGAGAAATCCGTCGCCACCTGCAAGCTGATTGGCATAACGATTCCTGCCGACGGCGCCCAGCACAAGGATGACGGCACCGTCGCGGGCGATATCTGGAACAAGCCCTGGACCATGACCTGGACCGAAATTTTGCGTGAGACCCACCCCGACTATGGAGTCTGGCAAATCGAAGGTTTGCGCGAAGTCGTTTCCCCGCGCCTGCGCGGCGTGCTTTCCGGCCGGCGCGGGCTTGCGGGTACGCACGAGCTGATGATCAAGATGGTCAACGCCAAAGGCCAAGCCGAAAAGCAAAGCCTGTTCTTCGCGCAAAAGAAAGGCGCCTGGGTTGTGACGGGCTTTGCCCAATGGCGCGGTGACGACGTTCTCAGCGTCTGCGAAAAGCGTAAACAGAATTCACTGGCCTGCCGCTACGGCGTACCGGGCCTTTCGCCCTGGGTGAACTAAACCTTTTCGCCTAAGAGCTTGGCGACATGGGTGAAGCGCGCGAGCGCCACCTCTTCCATCAGCGGCGTCATTTTGAATTCGTCGTCGATGCCTTGGCTTTGCCATTCTGCTTTTGAGTGTGCTAATTTTTGCCGCTGGCGATCCAACGCATTGCCGGGTGAAGCAAACTGCTCGCACGTTTCCACATCGATCTTGCGGTGTTTCACGAGACGACGAAGGCAGGCGCGATAGAGTGTGTCCTCAGTACCGTGGGTGCGGAAATCTGGCTCTTCCGGAAATCCCTGGATCATGTCGTGCCAGACGCGGCGGAGGCAAAAGTTGATCGGGCAGCTTTCATCGAGCGACGCCCGCCAGTCATCATGCATAGACATATCCATCTTCACGCGCGTGAAGACGTAACCCAACGTGTCATCAGCAAGCAGGTCCTTCAAACAGAGCGTGATGTGGTTGGGATAAAACACATCGTCGGCATCTAGAAAAAACAGGAATGATCCGGTTGAATGCCTGACGCCTTCGTTGCGGGAAAACCCGGCGCCGCGATTGGCGGCGTTGCGAATAAGGCGAATGGGAGCCCGCGAGGCCCAGGCCGTCACGCGTTCAACGGTCGCGTCGGTAGAGCCATCGTCCACCACGACGATCTCCGCCGTCACATCCAAACCGTGCGTGTCGGTACAATAGCGCAAGGACGCGACCGCACTCTCAAGCGTGCGGTCGATGGTCTTTGCCGCGTTATAGGCAGGAATGACGATGGCGACGGTCGGCGTGCGTTGGCGCATTTATGATGCGCTTAGATATGCAGTGCCCGTTTATCGACGGCGAGGGCCGCTTCCTTGACGGCTTCACCCAACTGCGGGTGCGCATGGCACGTGCGCGCGATGTCTTCCGACGATGCGCCGAACTCCATCGCCACTGCCACTTCCATGATCAGATCGCCGGCGGCGGGACCAACGATATGGCACCCCAGCACGCGGTCTGTGGTGGCATCGGCCAAGATTTTGGCAAAGCCGTCTGTATCGCCGTTGGCGCGGGCGCGACCGTTGGCGGTGAACGGGAATTTTCCAACCTTGTAAGCGACGCCGGCTTCCTTGAGTTGCTCTTCGGTTTTGCCGATGCCGGCAACTTCGGGCCAGGTGTAAACGACGCCCGCAATGGCGTCGTAATTGATATGCCCCGGCTGACCGGCAATGATTTCGGCGCAAACGGAGCCTTCTTCCTCGGCCTTATGGGCCAGCATCTGGCCGCCGATAACATCGCCGATGGCAAAGATGCCTTCGACATTGGTCTGCAGGTTCTCATCGACTTCGACAAAGCCGCGCTTGTTGACGTTTACTCCGGCCACGTCCAATCCAGCGCCCGCGATATCGGGACGGCGGCCAATCGCCACTAGCACAACATCAGCCGTAAGCTGCTCGGCTGTACCGCCTTTGGCGGGCTCGATGGTCACGGCAACGCCGTCTTTGCCGGGCTTGGTTGCTGTGACTTTGTAGCCCAACTTGAATTTCATGCCCTGCTTTTCGAGGATGCGCTGCATCTGCTTGCGCACTTCGCCGTCCATGGGCGGCAGGATGACATCGAGGAATTCGACGACCGTTACTTCCGTGCCGAGTCGACGCCAGACCGAACCCATTTCGAGGCCGATGACGCCCGCGCCGATCACAATCATGCTCTTGGGAATCTTGGGCAGAGTCAGTGCGCCGGTGGACGACACAACTTGTTTTTCGTCGATTGTGACGCCAGGCAGCGGCGTGACTTCGGAACCCGTCGCGATAACAACAGACTTCGTGGTGTACGTTTCTTCCTTGCCGTCGGCGTCTTTGACAGTGACCTGATGTGCGTTGCGCTCGGCCTTGGCGATGCGGCCATAGCCCTTGATGTAAGTGACTTTGTTCTTCTTCATCAGGAATTCGATACCGGTGGTGTTCTGTTTCACCACATCGTCTTTCCGCGCCATCATGGTGGCGAGATCGATTTCTATCTTGCCGACTTTGATACCATGCGCCGCAAAAGCGTGATTGGCTTCCTCAAAAAGATGCGAAGACTGCAACAACGCTTTGGACGGAATACATCCGACGGTGACGCAGGTGCCGCCGAGATTACCGCGGCCTTCGACAACAGCAGTCTTCAATCCCAGTTGCGCGGCGCGAATGGCGCAGACGTAACCGCCGGGTCCGCCGCCAATTACGATGACATCAAAAGCGTCGGCCATTGGATCAAGTCTCGATCAGCAGACGGCTGGGATCTTCGATGGCTTCCTTCACGCGCACCAGGAAGGTGACGGCTTCGCGGCCATCGACAATACGGTGATCGTAGGACAGAGCTAGATACATGATAGGGCGCGATACAATGCTGCCGTCTTCCAACACCACTGCGCGCTGTTTGATGTTGTGCATGCCGAGGATGCCCGACTGCGGCGCGTTCAAGATCGGCGTCGACAGCATGGAGCCGTAAATACCGCCGTTGGTGATCGTGAAGCTGCCGCCGGTCATATCTTCGATGGTCAGCTTACCGTCACGAGCTTTGCGGCCGAGGCCGGAGATTTCAGCTTCGATTTCGGCGTAGGATTTCTCATCGGCATTGCGCACGACGGGCACAACAAGACCTTGCGGCGTACCGACCGCAACACCGATGTCGTAATAGTTTTTGTAGACCAGCTCGTCGCCTTGGATTTCGGCATTAACGGCGGGCAGCTCTTTCAGCGCATTGACGCAGGCCTTCACGAAGAAGGACATAAAGCCCATCTTCACGCCGTGCTTCTTTTCGAAAGAGTCTTTGAACTTGCCACGG
>CAITZE010000218.1 GCA_903896775.1 uncultured bacterium | reverse complement strand
GAAGCCTTCTTTTATGCTGAGGTTCGTAAATATTGGCCGGGGCTGCCGGATGGCGCCTTGCGTCCTGGCTACGCTGGAATACGCCCAAAAATTCAAGGTCCTGGCGAGTCTGCCAAAGATTTCGTTATACAAATGCCATCTGAGACGGGCGTTAACGGTTTCGTTGCCCTTTACGGCATAGATTCCCCCGGTTTGACCTCTAGCCTCGCCATTGCCGATTACGTGGCGGAACGGGTGCCGTGATTATCCGCAAGCGTATCTCCCTTTTTGCTCTGATGGCCGCCGCGAGTTTGTACGCGGGCGCGACACCTTTCCGTATCTCTCAGAGTACAGCTTGGGCCGCTGCAGCTCCCGCAGCGCCAGCCGCCCCACAACGCCAGCTCGGACCGCCAGCGGGTGCCGGTGCTGGGCTTGAAGGCAGCGGTCCGGCCGACGACGTACCCCCGCCCGAAGAGACGCCGATCATCCCAGTTGCGCCGCCGCAGGCGAAGCCGTCGACGACAATTAATCCGGCCATGCCCGACCGCACCAAAATGCTGCTGGGCGAAGTCGAAATTCTCGATATCCCGCTTGAACAAATTCCCAACTACCGCGACACGATGCGCGAGATCGTCTCCGATCTGGCGACTTATGCGCGTGCGCGCGACCCTAAGTTCATCGTGACGACCCGCGGTGGGTTCGATCTCTTGACATGGAGCCGCCGCGAATTTGATCTCACCGAGATCAAACGCGATCCCATGGCCAAGATTCCGGCCGACGCCATCATGCCGATCGGTATGCCGCTCCGGCTTTATCTTCAGCAGTTGAACGGTATCGTCCTCAATGGGCAGTTCTGCGCACCCTTGCGTGTGCCGCATGACGATTTGCAAGACATGATGAAGCAAGGCCGGAAAGTGCTTTCCATCGAGCATTGCAAAACCCCAGCTAACGCCGCGAGCGCACTACAAACCGCTATTAAAACCGGCGTTGTCTCTCACGTTGACACCGATCAGACAGATACCTTCTCCATCGTGCCGAAAAGCAAACCGGCCCCGGAAAACCCCCGCAACGTGCAAGTCCTCGGCGACGCCAAAAACATGTTGGTGATGCTGGACAACACGGTTTACCCCTCGCGCGAGGAATGGCTCGCGGCTTTACAGCGCACCAACTACGACGTGCTGATCACCGACGGTTTTTACAAAGGCAAACAGAACCTCACCAAGGACGAAATCCATGGTCTGAAGTTCAAGGAAATGGGTGCGCGCCGCTTGGTATTCGCGCGGCTCAACATCGGCTATGCCGAAGACGAGCGCTACTAGTGGAAGCGCGAATGGCGTATCGGCGAACCCAGCTGGATTCAGGCCTTTGGCCCCGACCGCCCCGGCGAATATGCCGTGGAATATTGGAACCCGGCCTGGAAAGCCATCATCGGCAAATACTTCGCCGGGCTCATGGATTTGGGCTTTGACGGTGTGGTGCTGGACGGCGTTGAAGCTTATCGCCGTTGGGAGTTCATGACTCCGATTGATCCGACGCAAGCTGCTGCGTCCAAACTGCCAGCGGCTACAGCCGCAGCGACGAAACGCCCGTAAAAATCCGTAAAATTAGGCGCGTTACTCGCCTTTGATTTTCTTGATGACCAGCGCGAGGCCGGCGACGAGCTTTTGACCGATAGGTCCGCCGTCGCCTTCCATCTTTTGCTGCATAACCAGACGCAAGGCTTCTTGATGGACCTTCACGGCCTCCATCTGGGCGTCGGTGAGGTTCTCGCCGCAATCTTCAATGAAGCGGGCCAGCTGGGTATCGACCGCACCTCCCACGGGGGTAACGTATACACATTTGTTCGATTGGCGCGCGACGTCGATTTGGCAGAATTTAAACGCGCATTACCTGATTTTGTCAGAGGTCAGGTCGGCCTCGAATCAGAAACCTTCCAACTTCTTGCGCTTGACCCAATCCCAATTGCCGAATTTCACTTAAGTAAAGGCAGTAACCTCGAGGGTATGAGACCGCGTGGATCGCGCACGACTCTTCTGGCAGTTTCCTTCCTCGGCATTTTGATTCTCTTTGTTGCGAGCATTAACTTCATCAATCTCATGACCGCCGTTGCGGCCAGGCGAGCCGTTGAAGTGGGTGTCCGCAAAGTTTCTGGCGCGGAGCGCCGCCATCTCGTTATTCAATTCATGAGTGAATCGCTGACCTACGTGCTTTTGGGTGCGGCGGTGGCTATTGGTATTGCCGGAGCGCTTTCACCGAAGGTTCAAACTTTCCTAGAACGCGACACATTCTTCCAGTATTGGCGTGAGCCGACCTTCTTGGGTGGTGTCGCATGTTTTGCTGCGGTCTTCGGATGCCTTGCCGGACTTTACCCAGCATTCGTGTTGTCATCGTTCAGGCCCGCCAGTGT
>CAITZE010000217.1 GCA_903896775.1 uncultured bacterium | reverse complement strand
TTGCCGTGGCGGCGATTTTGTCGCCGGTCTCGCAGGCTTTGGCTCAAGTCCCAGCCGCACCGGCGGCCATTGCTGCCCCCGGCGCTCCGGCGCAGAGCGGCAATATCGAAATTATCCAGGTTCAGGGTAGCCAGCGTATCGAGCCTGCTACGGTTCGGACTTATCTCACTTTGCGCGAAGGCGATCCCTTTGATCCGGTCCGCATCGACCGCTCCTTGAAAAACCTTTTCGCGACCGGACTTTTTGCAGACGTCGTGATCACACGCCAGGGTAACACACTGCTGATCCGGGTCGTTGAAAACCCGATCATCAATCGCGTCTCCCTGGAAGGTAACAAGAAGATTAAGGACGAGGATCTCAACAAAGAAATCCAGTTGCGCGCGCGTATCGTTTATACCCGCACCAAGGTTCAGCAGGATGTCGAAAAAATCCTCGAACTGTATCGGCGCAAGGGCCGCTTTGCCGCCCGTGTCGAGCCTAAGGTCATCGAACTGCCGCAGAACCGGGTCGACATCGTGTTCGAGATCAGTGAAGGCAATCCGACTTACGTCCGCGCCATTAATTTCGTCGGGAATTCGGCTTACGACGCCGCGGCGCTGCGCGGCATCATCCTGACTCGCGAAGAACGTTGGTGGCGTCTTTTCAGTTCCAACGACACCTACGATCCGGACCGTATGAATTATGACCGCGAACTCCTACGCCAGTTCTATGTGCAGGAAGGTTATGCGGATTTCGAAGTCGTCTCATCGGTCGCCGAACTCGCGCCGAACCGCGAAAATTTCTATATGACCTTCACGGTCAAAGAAGGCCCGCGCTACAAAATTTCCAAAGTCGACCTTGAGGTCAACGTTAAGGACCTGTCCAAGGAAACGCTGCAGTCCTCCGTGATTCCGCACGCAGGAGATTGGTTCAACGGTAAGCAGATCGAAGATACTGTCGATGGCATCACCAATGCGGCCGGTAACGCCGGTTACGCCTTCGTTGAAGTCCACCCGCGCGTGCAGCGCGACGTAGCCGCCAAGACAGCGTCGGTTCTCTTCCAGGTTCAAGAAGGGCCGCGTGTCTTCATCGAACGCGTTGATATTCAAGGCAATACGCGTACGCTCGATCGCGTCATTCGTCGTGAAATGAGACTGGTGGAAGGCGATGCCTTCAACACTGCGAAAGTGCGCCGCTCTAAGGAGCGACTGGAGAACCTCGGTTACTTCAAAGAAGACACTGTCAAGATCGACAACACGCCGTCGGAAGTTTACCCCGACCGTACAATCCTGACGGCTAAGGTCGAGGAACAGTCCACCGGTGAACTCAGCTTCGGCGTCGGCTATTCGAGTGCGACGGGAGCTTTGTTCGATGTAAGTGTCAGCGAGCGCAATCTGCTCGGCAAAGGCCAGGATTTGCGCGCCGCGTTCAGCATCGCGCAGCAGCAAAGCCAGGTGAACTTGAGTTTCACCGAGCCTTACTTCCTTGATCGCCATCTGATCGCGGGCGCCGATTTGTTTGCGCAGAAATCCGACTATCAGGCGCAAACCGGCTTTACCTCGAACACCTATGGCGGCACGGTACGTTTGGGCTTCAGCTACAATGAATACCTTTACCAGCGCTTCAACTACGGACTGACCGCAACCAATCTATCGGGTGTGGCTTCTACGGCCTCACAGTACGTTCGCGAAGAAGCCGGCACGGCGATCACATCGCTTATCAGCCAGAGCGTGACGTATGATCGACGCAACAACGCCATCGACCCGACCGGCGGTTATTTCGTAACCGTGTCGTCGGACCTCGCCGGCTTCGGTGGATCGGAACGCTATGTAAAGAGCGCCGCCGGCCTTGCCGTTTATCTCCAGCCGCTTTCAGGCTGGGTTGTCTCTTCCAGTCTTACCGGTACCTATATCGTTGGCCTGGGCAGAGACTTGAAGATCTACCAGCGCAATCAGTTGGGCGGGTTTACGTTGCGCGGCTTCAAAGACTTCGGTGCGAGCCCGCGCGACGCAGTGACCGGCGCTGCATTGGGTGGCGATTGGATGGCGACATTCATCAACGAAGTGCGAATTCCTCTCGGTCTTCCCAAGGAAGCCGGCATTAAAACTAAGCTGTTCAATGATTGGGGCGTTATCGGCCCGCCCAAGGATCTTATCGCCAGCGGCGCAACGAACATATTGTATTCGGAGAAAATCCGTGGCGCTGCCGGTGTTGGCGTGGAGTGGACATCTCCTGTCGGCGTTATTTCGCTCGACTATTCTCCGTTCATTTTCAATGCCCAGACTTTTGATAGACAAAGCCATTTCCGCATCAATTTCGGCAATCAATTCCACTAATTCAGAGGACTACAATGAAAACGACATCGCGATTTAATTACGTGGCTACGGCCGCGCTGTTTGCCGGCCTCGTCATGACTTTCGGAGCTTCCACAAGCTTCGCTCAGCAGGCTGCCGCCACCCATCCGGTGCCGGTGCTCGGCGTCGTCGATACCGATCTATTGCTGCAAGAATCTTTGGCGGCCAAAGGTGTGCGCCTCGAGCGCGATAAGTACGCCACCAACTACCAGAACCAAGTAAAGGACATGGAAAACAAACTGCGCGCCGAAGACCAGGATCTGTCTCAGCAGCGCGGTATTCTGGCGCAAGACGTTTTCACACAACGCGCTCAGGCTTTCCAACAGAAGCTCGCCGATTTCCAGGCGCAGGTGAAAGATAAACAAGAGCGCTTGGATTACTCGTTCCAACAGTCCATGCAGCTCATCGGCGCCAAGATCATGGCCGTCTCCGGCGAAGTGGCTAAAGACAAAGGCATCAACGCCGTCATGGCGCGCAACCAGCTGATGATCTTCGATCCCGGCATGGACATGACCAAGCCGGTATTGGACAAGTTGAACCAGACGCTGGCCAGCGTCGAATTCAAGAACCCCGACACCTTGCCAGCCAATCCGACGGCTGCCGCTGCTGGCGGCGCTCCTGCGGCGGCTCCGGCTGCTGGTGCGAAACCGGCACCCGCCGCTAAAAAGTAAAGGCATGCCGGATCCCCGGTTCTACCACCGCGCCGGGCCCTTCCGTTTGGCCGACCTTGCCGGGCGCTTCGGCGCCCGGCTCGCGCCGGGCGTCGATCCTGAACTGCTGATTCACGACATCGGCGCGATCGATACAGCGGCCGCCGGCGAGATTGTCTACTTCTCTGATCATTCCTATGTCGTAGCGCTGGCATCTAGCCGATGCGGCGCGTGCGTGACAACCACCGAACTCGCGGCCCATGTGACGCACTGCCCGGTGTTGATCGTCGGCGATCCCCGCGGCGCTTATGCCGAGATTGCAGCGCTATTCTATCCCGAGATACCCGCTGCCTCTGTTCAAACCGGCAACGTCGCCGCCGATGCCGTGCTGGGCGAGGGCGCTTTATTAGCACCTGGTGCGGTGATTGGCGCGCGCGCGGTGATTGGCGCACGCACCAGTATCGGCGCTAACGCTGTCATCGGTCCGGGCGTTGTGATTGGGGAGGACTGTAAGATCGGCGCCAACGCGACACTAGCTCATTGCCTGGTTGGGAACCGCGTCACCTTTCACCCTGGCGCGCAAATCGGCCAAGACGGCTTCGGGTTTGTGGCTACGAAAACAGGTCTGCGGAAGATTCCGCAGTTGGGCCGCGTGGTCATTCGCGATGATGTCGAGATCGGCGCTAATACCACGATCGACCGCGGTATGCTGGAAGATACGGTCATTGGCGTTGGTACCAAAATCGACAATTTGGTGCAGATCGCCCATAACGTCACAATTGGGGCCCGGTGCATTATCGTCTCCCAGGTGGGCATTTCCGGAAGTTGTAAGATCGGGGATGGGGTCGTCATCGGCGGTCAGGTCGGCCTCGCAGACCACGTTACGGTGGGTGACGGGGCCCAAATTGCCGCTAAAACCGGGGTTATGCGCGATATTGGACCTGGCGAGGTCGTTATGGGCTACCCGGCGCGCCCAATTCGTCAATTTTGGCGCGATGTTGCTGCCTTGTCGCGGTTGACCCGACGCGACAAGTAACCGTAAAACCTGTACCGGATACGAGTTTGCCGGGACATACTTTATAAGTGGCGATTGGGGTAAGTTGCCCTCATCGATCCCAGGACTCCAGAGGGGCACCTTAGCGGGATATCAGCCATGGACGGACAACCAACGCAGACGCCTCTTTCTATCGACATCAACCGGATCACGGCGATGATTCCGCATCGTTATCCGTTTTTGTTAGTGGACCGCCTGATCGATGTGATCCCAGGAGAGTCCGCTGTCGGTATCAAAAATGTTACCGCCAATGAGCCGCACTTTCAGGGTCATTTTCCCGACCGGCCGGTGATGCCGGGTGTGCTCATCGTCGAGGCGATGGCGCAAACGGCCGCGGTCATTGTTGTGGCTTGGCTCGGCAAAGAAGCCGAAGGCAAACTGGTTTACTTCATGACGATTGAAAATGCGCGGTTCCGCAAACCTGTGGTGCCTGGCGATCAACTGCGCCTGTACTGCCGCAAGGAACGCCAGCGCGCCAATGTCTGGAAATTCAGCGGCGAAGCGCGTGTCGGCGACACTGTTGTGGCCGAGGCGGTCTACACCGCCATGATTATGGACTCCTGACGGTTACCTCACGTGGATACTTCCCCCCAGATGACAAAAATTCACCCGACCGCAGTGGTCGATGCCGGCGCGACTTTCGCTCGCGACGTCGAGATCGGCCCTTACTGTGTGATTGGGCCTCATGTCTCGTTAGGCGAGGGCGTACGCGTGCTCTCGCATGTCGTCATTGACGGCAACACGTCAGTCGGCGCGCATACCGTCATACATCCATTTGCCTCGCTTGGACTTTCGCCGCAGCACCTTGGTTATAAAGGCGAGCCGACCCGTCTTGTGATCGGACATCACAACGTCATTCGCGAACATGTGACCATGCATGTGGGCACGGAACAGGGCGGAATGGAAACGCGCGTCGGCAGCCACTGCTTCTTTATGGCCGGCTGTCACGTAGCTCATGATTGTGTAATTGAAGACCACGTTATCCTGACCAACAATGTCGCGCTCGGCGGCCACGTCCATGTTGGGGAATATGCCAATATCGGCGGCTTGTCGGGCGTGCATCAATACGTGCGGATCGGAAAACACGCCATGATCGGCGGCGTGACTGGCGTTCATAAAGACGTGATTCCCTATGCTTTGGCGATGGGCAATCGCGCATGTCTCACAGGCCTTAACATCGTTGGTCTGCGTCGTCGCGGTTTCTCGCGTGAAGATATCCGCTCCTTGCGCACAGCTTATGGTTTGTTGTTCTCGCAAGGCGGAACGATGGCCGAGCGCTTGATCGAAGTCGCCGATCTGTTCAGCGCCCACGCCGGGGTGATGGATATTATAAATTTCATCCGCGAGGACTCTTCCCGGTCCATTTGCACACCCGTCGCCGGTAACGGCAACGGCAATGGCGGCTGAGCCGTCCATGTCTGTTCAGGCAAGCCTGCCCAAACTCGGCATTATCGCCGGGGGCGGCGCGCTTCCTGGCCTCTTGCTTGCGGCGTGTAAAAGTACGGGCCGGCATCATTTTGTCCTAGGCCTGACCGGCTTTGCGGACAGCGCGCGCCTTGATGCCGATGTCTGGCTGCGTGTTGGAGAAATCGGCAAGGCCTTTACGGCTCTCAACGATGCAGCGGTCAAGGAAGTTGTTATGGCCGGCACTGTGCGTCGTCCGGCTATTGCCGAGCTCAAAACTGATTTCAAAGGTGCTGCGTTCCTTGCCCGTATTGCGGGCCGCGCGCTTGGTGACGATGGACTGCTTTCGGCGGTCATCGGCGAAATCGAACGCGAAGGTTTCAAAGTTGTCGGTGCGGACTCCATTCTGTCTGACCTTCTTGCGCCTCGCGGGGTCATGGGCCGTCATCAACCCGATACAACAGCTGCGTCCGACATTGCGCGCGGTTTTGAGGTCGGGCGTGCCATCGGCGCTGTAGATGTTGGTCAAGCCGTTGTGGTGCAGCAGGGCATCGTCCTCGGCGTCGAAGCGGCAGAAGGCACGGACGCGCTGATCGCGCGGTGTGCGGCGCTCGCGCTTGATGGTCCCGCCGGCGTGCTGGTCAAGGCGAAGAAGCCCCAACAAGAGCGCCGCGCCGATTTACCGACGATTGGCGTTATGACCGTCCACAATGCCAAAGCAGCCGGTTTGCGTGGTATCGCTGTTGAAGCGGGCAATACGCTAATGATCGGGCAGGCCGAAATTATCGCCGCTGCCGACCAGGCAGGCTTGTTTGTGGTCGGTGTCACACCTGGCGAGTTTGGGACTTAATCGTTGTGGGACCGCTCGTCTACCTCATTGCTTGCGAGCCTTCCGGTGATCAGCTGGGCGCAATGCTCATGGCAGCTTTAAACGAGGAGACCGGAGGGCAAGTTCGGTTCGCTGGTTTGGGCGGGCCGCTGATGATCGCGCGTGGTCTTCAGGGATTGTTCGACGTGCGTGAGCTTGCATTGATCGGCATCTTCGAAGTGCTTCCCAAAGCACATATGGTTTTGAAACGCGTCAAAACCACACTCGCCGATATCGACCTCAAGCAGCCTGATATTCTAGTGACGATCGACTCTTGGGGCTTTACCGGGCGAATTCACGAGCGTCTTTCCAAACGGCAAAGCCCGATCCCGCGCGTACGATATGTGGCTCCGCAAGTTTGGGCTTGGCGGCCATCGCGGGCCAAACAGCTCGCACGCTGGATCAATCATTTGCTGACGCTGCTGCCCTTCGAGCCGCCCTATTTCACAAAATACGGATTGCCGGCAACCTGGGTTGGGCATCCCGTGATGGAAAGTGGTTTTGGCCACGGCGATGGGCCGGCTTTCCGCAAACGTCACGGCATTGCTGCAGACCGGCGCGTGATCGGCATTCTTCCGGGAAGTCGCCGCAGCGAAGTAACGCGCCTGTTGCCGGTGTTCAAGGAAACCATCGCGCGCCTCGCTGCGCGCTATCCCGACCTTCATGTGGTCATGCCGACAGTCAATACTGTTGCTCACGAAGTCTACGCTGCCGCCAACGATTGGGGCGTGCCTGTGACTGTTGTTATGGAATCCGACCAACGCCGCGATGCCTTTGCAGCCTTCGACGTTGCTCTCGCAGCTTCAGGCACAGTGTCTTTAGAGTTGGCGCTGGCTGGTGTGCCGCATGTGATTGCTTACAAGGTGAACAAACTGTCGTACGCCGTTCTGAAGATGTTTGTACGCACGCGTTTTGCCAATCTCGTCAACATTCTGGTTGAACACGAAGCAGTGCCTGAACGGCTGCAAGGTAAATGCCGGCCTGAGGTTCTTGCTGACGATCTCACGTTGCTGATGCGTGATGAAATGCGTCGGGTCGCGCAACGGGCCGATTTTTCTGCCGCCTTGTCCAAGCTGCTGCCCGGCGGCGAGCGTCCCAGTCGGCGCGCCGCGCAAACGATTCTGTCGCTATTGCGCAAACCAGTTACGTGATTTGTATGTGTTATTTCAATACATTAGGCGATAAGGTCGCCGCATGACCCCGCCTGCCGAGAGTGCTGCTACAGCCATGCGAGTCCAGACGCTGCTCCGCGATGGATTGGCGCTTCAACAAAAAGGCCAGTTCGGCGAGGCATGGCGGATTTACCAGGACGTCATCAAACTTCAGCCCGCCAATTTCCATGCTCTGCATTTGTCGGGAATCATTGCAGCCCAAGCGAAGCGTTTTGAGGAAGCTGTAGATCTTATCGCTCGCGCAATTAAAGCCGACCCCAAAAATGCGGATGCGCACTTCAATCACGGCAATGCGCTTCGCGATCTTAAGCGGCATAAAGACGCTGTCGCTAGTTTCGACAAAGCCATCCGGCTAAAACATGATTTTGCCGAAGCTTATAATAATCGCGGTACAGCATTGCGCGATTTGAAAAGCCTCGAAGCTGCTGTTGCGAGTTATAACAAAGCTATTCAGTATAAGCCGGACTTTCTTAATGCGTTCAACAATCGCGGAAACGCGCTGAAAGAGCTCGGCGACCTGAAGGCGGCGGTCGCGAGCTTTGACAAAGCCATCGCCCTGAAGCCCGATTATGCCGATGCCTATTATAATCGCGGTTTAGCGCTGCACGCGTTGAAGGAATATTTCCCAGCGTTGGAGAGTTACGATAAAGCCATTCGTCTACGTGAAGATCACGCCGAGGCTTTCCACGCGCGCGGACAGACTCTCGTCGAGCTTAAGCAGTATGAACCTGCCCTCGAGCATTACGCTAAAGCCATTCGCATTCGCGCCGATTATGCCGAGGCGTACAATAGTCGTGGTCTCGCGCGACAGGGACTGCAGCAATACGACGCGGCTTTGATAGCCTACGGCACGGCAGCAGGGTTAAAGCCCGATTTTACAGAGGCTTTTAACAACCGCGCCAATTTGTTGGTGGAGTTGAAACGTCACGCGGCCGCTATTGAGGATAACGATAAGCTAATAGCGCTCAATTCCACATATGCCGGTCTATATGGCGCGCGGCTTCACGCCAAGATGCAGATATGCGATTGGGCGACTTACGATGCGGATCTCGCGCAGGTGTCGAATAAAATCGAACACGACGAACGCGCGGCCGCGCCTTTCACGGCGATCACATTTAAGGACGCACCTGCGATTCAGAGAAAAGCTGCTGAGGTTTGGACGGCTGAGGTGTTTCCACCTAACGCTATGTTCGGACCGATTGCGCAACGCACACGCGGCTCGAAAATCCGTATCGGATACTTCTCCATGGATTTTCGCCAACACCCGGTTGCACAGCTCGTGGTTGGGTTGATCGAAGCCCATGACCGCGACCGCTTCGAAATTTACGGTTTCTCCTACGGCCCCGATACCGACGATGCAATGCGCAAGCGCCTGTCGGAGTCTTTCGATAAGTTCATGGACGTGCGTGCAATCGCGGATACGGATGTTGCCGCAATGGCGCGAGCTTCCGGGATCGACATCGCCGTAGATTTGACGGGTTACACGGGTGGGGCACGCACTGGAATTTTCGCGTTACAGGCAGCGCCAATTCAAGTGAACTACCTTGGCTATCCGGGAACGATGGGTGCTAATTATTACGATTACATAGTCGCAGATCATACCGTCGTGACAGATATTTCGAGGCCGCATTACGTCGAGAAAATCGTTTACCTGCCGCATTGCTATCAGCCAAACGATACTTCACGCGTTGTTGGCGAACAAAACGCGACGCGCGAAGAGCTTGGCCTGACAGCTTCCGGATTTATTTTTTGCTGCTTCAACAATAACTTCAAAATTACGCCCGCCGTTTTTGATGCCTGGATGCGCATTTTAGAACATGTGGACAGAAGCGTTCTGTGGCTGCTCGAGGACAATGCGGCGGCATCTTCTAATCTGCGCAGCGAAGCCGAGCGGCGCGGTGTAGCGCCTGAACGCCTTGTGTTTGCGCCGCGGGCTTCACAGAGCGAGCATCTTGCACGTCACCGCGCGGCGGACTTGTTTTTGGACACGCTTCCTTACAATGCTCACACGACTGCCAGCGACGCCCTATGGGCGGGCTTGCCGCTGCTGACCTGCCAAGGGCAGTCTTTTGCAGGACGTGTCGCGGGAAGCATTCTGAAGGCGCTCGAATTGCCGGAGCTGGTAACGGCTTCGCTTGAAGAGTACGAAGCCCGCGCGATCGCATTGGCGACGGAGCCGGGTCTGCTTGCGGATATCAAGCGCCGGCTGAAAGAAAGTCGTCTTTCCGCGCCGTTGTTCAACGCCACGACGTATGCGCGGCAAATCGAAAACGCCTATACGCAGATGATGAAGCGATACCACAACGGGGAACCGCCAGAAGACATTCAAGCGGTGCAATAAGGATTCTCAAATAAAAAACGGCGCAGGATTTCTCCCGCGCCGTTTGTCTTTTAGAGCTTCGGCTTATTAGCGCTTCGCGATCGGAACGAACTTACGCTTGGTCTGGCCGGTATACAGCTGGCGCGGACGGCCGATCTTCTGCTGCGGGTCTTCGATCATTTCACGCCATTGCGAAATCCAGCCCGTGGTGCGGGCGAGAGCGAATAGGGCGGTGAACATGGTCACCGGAATGCCCATGGCCTGGAAGATTATGCCCGAATAGAAGTCGACGTTCGGGTAGAGCTTCTTCTCGATGAAATAGTCGTCTTCGAGAGCGATGCGCTCGAGTTCAACAGCGATATCGAGCAGCGCGTTATTCTTGATCTTCAGTTCCGACAGCACTTCGCTGCAGGTGCGGGCCATGATGCGCGCGCGCGGATCATAGTTTTTGTACACGCGGTGACCGAAGCCCATGAGGCGGAAGTTGTCGTTTTTATCTTTCGCGCGCTTCACGAATTCGGGGATGCGCTTCTTGTCGCCGATTTCCTTAAGCATATTGTGCACGGCTTCGTTGGCGCCGCCGTGCGCAGGTCCCCAAAGCGAAGCGATACCAGCCGCGATGCAAGCGAACGGGTTGGCTCCCGACGAACCGGCAAGACGCACGGTCGAGGTCGAGGCGTTTTGTTCGTGATCGGCATGCAAGATCAAGATGCGATCCATGGCTTTCGCGAGGATCGGATTGACTTCGTAATCTTCGCAAGGCGTTGCGAACATCATGTAGAGGAAGTTTTCAGCGTAGCCTAAATCGTTGCGCGGATAGATAAAGGGCTGGCCGAGCGAATATTTGTAGGCCCACGAAGCAATTGTCGGCATTTTCGCGATCAGGCGGAACGACGAAATCTTGCGGTGGTCTGGGTTCGTGATGTCCAAGCTGTCGTGATAAAAAGCCGACAGCGCGCCGACCACACCGCACATCACGGCCATTGGGTGACCGTCGCGACGGAAACCGGAGTAGAAGCTGTGCAGCTGTTCGTGAAGCATCGTGTGATAGGTGATGTCTTTCTCGAACTGCTTCTTCTCTTTTGCGTTCGGCAGTTCGCCGTTGAGCATCAAGTAGGCGACTTCTTCGAAGTTGCACTTCTCGGCCAAATCCTCAATCGGATAGCCGCGGTGCAAGAGCACGCCCTTATCGCCATCGATGTAAGTGATTTTGGACTCGCAGCTGCCGGTCGACGTGTAGCCCGGGTCGTAGGTGAACATATCTGTTTCGGCATAGAACTTCCGGATGTCCACAACATCGGGTCCGGTGGTGCCGCTCATAACCGGGAATTTCCAGCTCTTGCCGGTTTGGTCGTCCTTCAGGGTTACTGTTTTCGCCACGATGTGTCCCTTTCTTGTTGCGGCCGTCCCCTCCGCAAGTCCCCGCGGGACGCACCTATGCTGCACCGCTTATAGCCTAGAAAATGCAGGCAAATCAATGTTGCCGCACCTATGGGTAGCATTGATTAAACTGCTAAAGCATCCCGTAGGCGGCCCAGAGCCTCATCTTTTCCAAGAACTGTCATAATTTCGAAGATATTGGGCGAAACCGTGCTCCCGCAGAGGGCCGCGCGCAAAGGCTGGGCGATTTTGCCCAGCTTTTGGCCGGATTGTTCGGCATAAGCCTTAGCCCAATCTTCCAAAATGGCGGCCGTCCAAGTCGGAATGGCCTCCAGAGCGGGAATTACGGCGTGAATCAGAGCTGTGCCGCCGTCGGCCATCGTCAGTTTGGCCTTATCGTCCAGGGACAAAGGACGGGGTTTGACATAAAAGGCGGCGCTGGCCGCCAG
>CAITZE010000216.1 GCA_903896775.1 uncultured bacterium | reverse complement strand
GTTTAAAGCAGGAAATCTTTTCAAATATTCGTCGTTTTTTGTTGACCTGATCCGACCCCGCGACTAGGTTCCCGCCCCGAAGCCCGCCGTAATGCATGTAAAAGCCGCATATTTCGCGGCTTTGCAGCGGGTTTGAGCGTTGTTAGAGGACTAGGTCATGGCTGCGGAAGCGTTAAAGGCGGACAACGGTGCCCAGACGGGGGAACTCTTCGTCGGCGCCCGACTCATCTTGAAAGCCCTGGAGGAACAGGGCGTCGAGGTCGTCTTCGGTTATCCCGGCGGCGCCGTGCTGCCGATTTATGACGAACTGTTCAAACAAAACAGCATCCGTCACGTGCTGGTGCGTCACGAGCAAGGTGCGGTCCATGCCGCGGAAGGCTATGCGCGGTCCACGGGCAAAGTCGGCTGCGTGCTGGTCACCTCCGGCCCCGGCGCTACTAATGCCGTCACCGGCCTCACCGATGCCCTGATGGATTCAATCCCCATCGTATGTCTGACCGGTCAGGTGCCGACGCATCTCATCGGCAATGATGCGTTCCAGGAAGCCGACACTGTCGGCATCACGCGCCCCTGCACCAAACACAATTATCTGGTGCGGGACGTGAACCAGTTGTCGCGCGTGATTCACGAAGCATTTTATGTGGCGCGTTCGGGACGTCCCGGTCCGGTTGTGGTCGATCTGCCGAAGGACGTGGCGATGGCCATGGGCACCTACACCACGGCGCCGCGCGGCGTTAATCGTCAGCAGCACAAAACCTATCGTCCCAAGACCAAGCCTGATGCATCGGCTGTAGCCGCCGCGGTTGCCTTGATGGCGAGCGCCAAGAAACCGGTGTTCTATACAGGCGGCGGCATTATCAACGCCGGCCCAAAGGCATCGAAGCTGTTGCGTGAATTTGTGGAGCTGACTGGCTTTCCGATCACCTCGACCTTGATGGGTCTCGGCGCTTATCCGGCGTCGGGCGACAAGTGGCTCGGCATGTTGGGCATGCATGGCACCTACGAAGCCAATCTTGCCATGCACGGCTGCGACGTCATGATCAATATCGGCGCGCGCTTCGATGACCGTATCACCGGCAACTTGAAGTTCTTCGCGCCGGATTCAAAGAAGATCCACGTCGACATCGATCCCTCCTCGATCAACAAAAACGTGATCGTCGATATCCCAGTGGTGGGCGATTGCGCTGCCGTGCTGGAAGAAATGATCGCGCTGTGGAAAGCCAAACGCTATCAGGCCGATCAAAAGGCGTTGAAGGCGTGGTGGCGCCAGATCGCCGAATGGCAGGCGCGCGATTCACTGCACTACGAACAGCGCGGCAAGATCATCAAGCCGCAGTACGCTATTCAGCGTTTGCATGAGCTGACGAAAGATCGCGATACCTACATCACGACCGAAGTGGGTCAGCATCAGATGTGGGCGGCGCAATTTTGCCGCTTCGAAGAGCCCAACCATTGGCTGACTTCCGGTGGTCTCGGCACGATGGGTTATGGCCTGCCGGCGGCTGTCGGCGTGCAGATTGCCCATCCCGATGCGCTGGTGGTGGATATCGCCGGTGAAGCGTCGATCATGATGAACATCCAGGAACTCTCTACCGCTGTGCAGTTCCGCCTGCCGGTGAAGGTGTTCATCATCAACAACCAATATATGGGGATGGTGCGCCAGTGGCAGGAACTGCTGCACGGCAGCCGCTATTCCGAAAGCTATAGCGAAGCATTGCCGGACTTCGTGAAGTTGGCCGAGGCTTTTGGTTGCGTCGGTATGCGCGTCAGTGACCCTGCCAAAGTTGACGACACCATCAAGGAAATGATCTCCATCAAGCGTCCGGTGGTCTGCGACGTGATCGTGGATCAAAAGGAAAATTGCTACCCGATGATCCCGTCCGGCAAAGCCCATAACGAGATGATTTTGGGGACGAGCGAGAAAACGGGCAAAGCCATAACCGGGGAAGGCTTGGCGCTGGTATAAGCCGGCGACAATTTAGATAGGCAAAACATCATGGCCAAAAAAGCCGCCGCTACGCGGAGCAAGATATCCGCCAAAAAACCCGCGCCAAAAGCGGCGCCGAAGCGTGCCGCCAAGATTGAGACTGAGCAGTCTTCGAATCTCTACGAGGGCATGATCCCGATGGCGCGCCTGAAGGATAAAGACACTTACCGGCATATTGTCTCGCTTTTGGTCGACAACGAGGCCGGTGTCCTCGCGCGTGTCATCGGCATGGTGGCGGGGCGCGGCTACAACATTGAAAGTCTGACCGTCTCGGAAGTCGATCGCGAGCGCGGTTTGTCACGTATCAATCTTGCGACATTGGGTACGCATCAGATTATCGAGCAGGTGAAAGCCCAGCTCGGCCGCTTGGTGCCGGTGCATGTGGTGCGCGACCTGACTGACGACGGTCCGTCGGTTGCGCGTGAACTCGCGCTCGTGAAGGTAGCCGGTGTTGGCGAAAAGCGAGTCGAGGCTTTGCGCATTGGCGACATTTTCCGCGCTAATGTCGTGGACTCCAGTACGCAGTCGTTTGTGTTCGAAGTCGTCGGTAATACCGATAAAGTCGATGCTTTCATTGACCTCATGAAGCCGCTCGGTCTGGTGGAAGTTTCACGTACAGGCGTCGCTGCCATTGCGCGCGGTGCGGCAGGTATTGAGAAGAACTAAGTAAATTCCAACCGTCGGCGCATAACGCCGCGGCCCATCAACATTCGAGCTGAAGAAAAAAGAAAGGGACGACCCATGCGTGTCTATTACGATCGCGACGCCGATGTGAACCTGATCAAAGGCAAGAAGATTGCCGTCGTCGGCTATGGCAGCCAGGGCCATGCCCATGTGCTTAACCTGCGCGATTCCGGCGTGAAAGACGTTGTTGTGGCGCTGAAGGAAGGCTCGGCCACGCGTAAAAAAGCCGAAGGCGAAAATCTGAAAGTCATGACCCCGGCGGAAGCCGCCAAGTGGGCAGACCTGATGATGATCCTGACGCCCGACGAATTGCAGGCCGAAATTTATAACAAGGACATCGCGCCGAATTTGAAGCAGGGCGCTGCTTTGATGTTCGCGCACGGTCTCAACGTGCATTTCAAATTGATCGAGCCGCGCGCCGATCTCGATGTGTTCATGATCGCGCCGAAGGGCCCCGGCCACACCGTGCGCTCCGAATACCTGCGCGGTGCGGGCGTGCCTTGCCTTGTCGCGATTGCGCAGAACGCCTCCGGCAATGCCATGGAACTGGCGCTGTCTTATGCGTCGGCCATCGGTGGCGGTCGCGCTGGCATCATCGAGACCAATTTCAAAGAAGAGTGCGAGACCGATCTGTTTGGCGAACAAGCTGTTCTCTGCGGCGGCGCGACTGCGCTGGTGCAAGCCGGGTTCGAGACGCTCGTCGAAGCCGGTTACGCGCCGGAGATGGCTTACTTCGAATGCTTGCACGAACTGAAACTGATCGTCGATCTGATGTACGAAGGCGGCATGGCCACCATGCGCTACTCGATCTCCAACACTGCCGAATACGGCGATTATGTTTCTGGTCCGCGCGTGATCACGGCCGAGACTAAGAAGGAAATGAAGAAAATTCTCGAAGACATTCAGTCGGGCCGTTTTGTTCGAGACTGGATGCTGGAATGCAAGGCCGGCCAGCCCAGTTTCAAGGCGATCCGTCGTAACCATGCCGCCCATCCGATCGAGGAAGTCGGCGCCCGTCTTCGCGCCATGATGCCCTGGCTCGCCAAGGGCAATAAGCTTGTGGATAAGTCGCGGAATTAACCTTTTGCCATTGGGGTCCGGTCCTGGAACGGACCGGCCCCAAAATGGCGGAAATCCGCATTTTTTCGGGCCAACTTTGCCCTTGGCCCTTCCCTTATATGCGCCTTCATGACAAATTAACCGCCGCTGCGGCAATTTAGCCGACAAACAGCCTTAACAGGGTTGTTTGAGAAAACTAGATAAGCCTTTGATTTGTGGGCAAAAACGCGGCGCGGCAAGAGGACTAACGCGAGTGCTAAACGCCATCCCAGCGCTGGGCGATTCAACCGATACGGCAACGGCCGTGGTTTCGGCTGGGTTGCTGCGTGCGGGGATCACTTTGGGCGGAGCATTGCGTCTTGCGGACCGGGGTCTGCGACTTATCCGCCTCTGAGCGCCGATTACCTGTCGAGCGACAGGCGTTCAGAGGGCGGAGTATCTTTTCGAAGTCGCTCACGAACCGATCTTTTTTGACCCAAGTCGTGAGAGCAGAACCATGAGTACCAACAATCGCGTATTGATTTTCGATACCACCATGCGGGACGGCGAGCAGTCCCCCGGTGCGTCGATGAATCGTGACGAAAAAATCCGCATCGCCAAAGCCCTGGAAGAAATGGGCGTCGATATCATCGAAGCCGGCTTCCCGATCGCCTCGCAAGGCGACTTCGAAGCCGTGCAAGCCGTCGCCAAAGCTGTAACCCAGTCAACCGTCTGTGGTTTGGCCCGTGCTGCTAAAGCCGATATCGACCGTGCCGGCGAAGCTTTGAAGCCGGCCAAGCGCAAACGCATCCATACCTTCATCGCCACCAGCCCGCTTCATATGCGCGTAAAGCTGCAGATGGAGCCGGAGGCGGTCTTGAAGATGGTCACCGAAAGCGTGACCCGTGCGCGTAACTATACCGACGACGTGGAATGGTCGGGTGAAGATGCCACCCGTTCCGATCACGATTTCCTGTGCCGTTGTGTCGAAGCTGCCATCGACGCCGGCGCGCGGACCGTCAATATCCCCGATACCGTTGGGTATACGGTGCCCGACGAATATCACGCGCTCATCAAGATGCTGAAGAACCGCGTGCCGAACATCGACAAGGCCGTGATCTCGGTTCACTGCCATAACGACCTGGGTTTGGCGGTCGCCAATTCTCTGGCCGCTGTGCAAGCGGGAGCCCGTCAGGTGGAATGCACCATCAACGGCCTCGGCGAACGTGCCGGCAACTGCGCCATGGAAGAAGTCGTCATGGCCTTGCGCACCCGCAAGGACCATATGCCTTACACCACTGGCATCAAGACCGAGCTGATCACGCGCAACTCGCATTTGGTGTCCACGATCACCGGCTTCCCCGTGCAGCCCAATAAAGCCATCGTCGGCGCGAATGCCTTCGCGCATGAGTCTGGCATCCATCAGGACGGCATGCTGAAGGATGCCAATACCTACGAAATCATGACGCCGGAATCCGTCGGCCTGCGTAAGTCCAACCTGGTGATGGGTAAGCTCTCGGGCCGTCACGCTTTCCGCGCCAAGCTGGAAGAGCTGGGTTACACCCTCGGCGACAACGCCGTGAACGATGCCTTCAAGCGCTTCAAGGATCTGGCCGACAAAAAACGCGAAGTCTTCGATGAAGATATCGTGGCTTTGGTCGACGACGCGGTGATGCGTGAAAACGACCGCATCAAGTTTGTGTCGCTCGAAGTCATTTGCGGCACCAAGGTAGCCAAACCCAGCGCCGAACTGGAGCTGGAAGTGGACGGCGTCGTGAAGTATGCGAAGGCCAATGGCGATGGTCCGGTGGATGCGTTGTTCAATGCCATTAAGGAGCTGACGACGAACAGCCAGCACTTGCAAATCTACCAAGTGCACGCTGTGACAGGTGGCACCGACGCGCAGGCGGAAGTAATGGTTCGCCTCGAGGAGAGCGGGAAGACGGTACAAGGGCAGGGCGCCGATGCGGACACGCTGGTCGCCTCTGCCCGTGCTTACATCAATGCCCTCAATAAACTGCTGGTGAAGCGCGAAAAGAACGCGCCCGCTGCAATGTCGGCATAGGAACTAAAAGATACGCCCGGATGTGTTCGCATCCGGGCGGTGTCTTACGAAATACGCGAACAAGAGTTTGTTGCCCAATATTGGGTTCTAACTTTGGAAGCTTTGGCAGAGGATATATAGGTCTAAATGTTTTCAAGATTGACGGGATGGTTGTCGGCCGACATGGCCATTGATTTGGGCACGGCGAATACGTTGGTTTACGTTAAAGGCCGCGGCATCGTCCTTAATGAGCCCTCGGTCGTAGCGCTTGCCGAAGTCAAAGGCCGTAAGCAGGTCTTGGCCGTCGGCAACGAAGCCAAGCAGATGCTGGGCCGCACGCCGGGGAACATTCAAGCGATTCGGCCTTTGCGAGACGGCGTCATCGCCGACTTCGAAGTGGCCGAAGAGATGATCAAGCACTTCATTCGTAAAGTGCATAACCGGCGCTCCTTCGCGAGCCCGTTGGTGATCGTCTGTGTGCCTTCGGGATCGACAGCGGTTGAACGTCGCGCGATTCAAGAATCAGCCGAAGCGGCTGGCGCGCGCAAAGTCTATTTGATCGAAGAGCCCATGGCTGCGGCTATCGGTGCGGGTCTTCCCGTCACTGAGCCCACCGGCAGCATGGTGGTCGATATCGGCGGCGGCACGACCGAAGTGGCCGTGCTTTCGCTCGGCGGCATCGTGTATGCGCGCTCGGTGCGCGTCGGCGGCGACATGATGGACGAAGCCATCATCAACTACATTCGCCGTCACCATAACCTTCTGGTCGGCGAAAGCTCCGCCGAGCGTATCAAGAAGGAAATCGGCTGCGCTTGTCCGCCCGAGCAGGGCGATGGCGAGACCATGGAGATTAAGGGCCGCGATTTGATGAACGGCGTGCCCAAGGAAATCGTCATCAGCCAGCGCCAGATCGCTGAGAGCTTGGCTGAACCGGTCACGGCGATCATCGATGCGGTGAAGGTTGCACTTGAGCATACCGCGCCGGAATTGGCGGCCGATATCGTCGACAAAGGTATCGTGCACACCGGCGGTGGCGCCATGCTGCACCATCTTGATTTTGTCTTGCGCCATGCCACGGGCCTGCCGGTGTCGATCGCCGACGATCCTTTGAGCTGCGTGGCCATGGGCACAGGCAAGGCGCTGGAAGAGATGAAGGCGCTGCGGAACGTTCTGACGACGATGTATTAGTTTTCGGGGGCGCTCCCACTGTTAGGGAGCGCTAGAAGGAGATACGCCAGTGCGGCTACCGACGGGGCAAATTTCCCGTTTTGGAAATCTCAAATCGCTGTTACAGCGATTTGCGTTCCTGGCGCTGATTGGCCTCACCTTTGCGTTGATGCTGATCGGTAAGGCCGACACGATTCTCGTCGAGCGTGCGCGTGACGCTGTCGCCGATGCCGTCACGCCGGTCTTGCGGGTGATGTCCGAGCCTGCGTCCGTCATCTCGGATTTCGTCAACAACCTGCACGAACTTGCCGCCATCCGCGAGGAGAATGCGAAGCTTCGCGAGGAGAACGCGCGTTTGCTGCAATGGCAATCAGCGGCGCAGAAGCTTGAATCCGAAAACAAGTCGTTGCGCAGCCTTACCTCGCTGGTGCCTGAGCCCAATGCCACCTTTGTCACAGCACGCGTAGTGGCCGATACCGGCGGTGCTTTCGCGCAATCGATCCTGATCACCGCCGGACAAACCAGCGGCGTGCGTAAAGGCCAGGTTGTTCTGACAGGCGAAGGTCTTGTGGGTCGCGTCATGCAAGCTGGTCAGCTCTCGGCCCGCGTGCTGCTGATCACCGATATCAATTCACGCATTCCGGTTTTGGTCGGGGAAGCCGGCAACCGTGCGATCCTCGCCGGCGACAATAGCTTGCGCCCGCGACTTCTATTCCTTGGCAACAAGAACGCCGCCGCGCCCGGAGATAAAGTTGTGACCTCGGGTGATGCCGAAGCCTTCCCGCCCGGCTTGCCCATCGGCCAAGTTGCGCGCGTCGATGAAGGAGCGGTTGAAGTAGAGCCCTTCGTTGTTCGAGATAAGGTTCAGCACGTGCGCGTGGCCGACTACGGTCTGACCGGCATTCTCACGCAGCAACCTGCTAAGTGAGCTAGAGCAAAGCCATGCAAACAACGGTTTTGCAACGAATGGACAATACGGCGCGCCGCTTCGTGCCGTTCGGCGTGACGTTGATGCTCATGCTGTTTGCCATGACGCCGACCTATATTCCAGGCCTCTCGCACATCACGCCGATGTACGCGTTGATGGCCGTCTATTTTTGGTCGATCTATCGGCCCGATCTCTTGGGTTATGGGGCCACCTTTTCAATCGGCATTCTGGAAGACCTTTTGTCGGGTACGCCGCTGGGATCTGGTGCGTTGATCCTTTTGTTGTGCCAGCGCGTCGTGTTTTCGCAGCAGAAGTTCTTCAACAACAAGCCTTTCGGCATCATCTGGCTGGCCTTCGCGCTGGTGGCCGCGGGCGCTGGCTTGTTGCGTTGGATTTGCGTGGGCCTTGTGGCCTCCAGCGGCTTTACGCCGCCCGGCCAGATGCTGACGTCCTACCTGATGACGGTTGCAATGTATCCGATCATTGGCGGGCTTTTGGCGCGCGCGCACATGAAACTTCTGGCGCAGCCATAATCGCATGACCATCACCCGCGACAGTGACTGGACCAAAATGTTCACCCGCCGCGCCATGGTGCTCGGCGGCATGCAGGCGGCATTGGTAGCGACCCTCGTGGGCCGTATGTATTACCTGCAGGTGATCCAGTCCGACCGCTACAAGATGCTGGCCGACGACAACCGCATCAACTTCCAGCTGCTGGGTCCGCCGCGCGGCCGCATCCTTGATCGCTTCGGCCAGCCCTTGGCTTACAACAAGCAGCAATTCCAGGTGACCGTGATCCCGGAACGTGCGCCCGGTATCGGCGCGACGCTCGATGCGCTCGCACAGCTTATCGAATTGTCGGAACACGACCGCGAACGCATCAAAAAAGAAGTTGGGCGCAAGCGCTCTTTCGTGCCGATTACGATCAAGGAAAACCTGACTTGGGATGAAATGGCCCGCATTCAGGTCAACGCCCCCGATCTGCCGGGTATCAATATCGACGAAGGTTTGACACGCTTCTATCCCAACGGCGAAGCGGCGGCGCATTTGCTCGGTTACGTTTCAGCTGTGGACGAGGCCGACCTCAACGGCGACCCGCTATTACAGTTGCCGGGCTTTCGCATCGGCAAAGACGGCGTCGAGAAAATTTACGATCTGCAGCTGCGCGGCAAAGCCGGCACCAGCCAGGTCGAAGTTAATGCTTACGGCCGTGCTATTCGCGAGCTTGAGCATCACGAAGGTGAAGCGGGCTCTGACGTTGTATTGACCATCGACGAGCGCATTCAGACCTTTGCCGGAAAGCGGCTCGGCGACGAAAGTGCATCCATGGTGGTGATGGATGTGCATACTGGCGATCTGATCGCGCTGGTCTCCAATCCCAGCTTCGATGCCAACGCTTTCAGCCGTGGTTTGACCGGTGAAGAATGCAAAGCACTCTCCACCAACGACCACAAACCGCTCATTAACAAAGTGCTGTCGGGGCAATATTCGCCAGGTTCCACCTTCAAGACGATGGTGACGCTGGCGGCGCTG
>CAITZE010000215.1 GCA_903896775.1 uncultured bacterium | reverse complement strand
GGCTGGGCTGCATCAATCACGCGGCGCTGAAAGAACGCTGGCTGGGCGGCGAAGGTCTGCCCACCACCTTGAATGGCAAACCGGCGAAAGTCAGGTCCTGCGCCAATGTCGCCGCCGCCACCCTGTACCTCACCGGCCCTGAATATTTGAACGCTGGCGAGCGGGAAACCTTCGCGCGCTTGGAACGCAAAGTGGCGCGGCGGCGTTACGGCGGCACGGATTGTTACCATTACGGCATGGTGGCTTCCGGCTGGACGGATATCGCCTGCGAGGCTGGCCTGAAACTACACGATTACGCTGCGATTGTTCCGGTATTGCAAGCCGCCGGCGCCGTGATCACCGATTGGAACGGGGCGGCTTTGACCCTAGAGTCGGAAACATCAGTGAACGGCCAAGTGCTGACTGCAGGCGACGCACATGTGCACGCGGAAGCGGTTGGAATACTCAAAGGCGCGTAGCTAACTCTCGAAGCGAACTCAGGAGACGGATCACATGAGCAAGACGGCGTGGGTAAGCATCTGCCTGGCGGCGATGATCGCGGCCTGCCAACCTGCTCAAGCTTTTGTGCGCGGCAAGCCTGTCCATGCCCTGGCCCTTTATGGTGAACCGAAATTCGGGCCTGACTTCAAAAACTTCGACTACGCCAATCCGAACGCCCCCAAAGGCGGCACCCTCGTCACCACAAACGGTGCAGCAGAGACCTTCGACACGTTGAACGGTTTTACATTGAAGGGCGTCGCCGTCGCCTATAGCGGCCTTATGTACGACACGCTGATGGATGAAAGCGTGGACGAACCCTTCACGATGTACTGCCTTGTCTGCGAAACCGTGGAAGTTGCCCCTGACAATACCTGGGTCGAATTCAAGATACGCCCCATCGCAAAATTCCAAGACGGCAGCTCCATCACCGCCGAGGACATTGCTTTCTCTTTTACGACGCTGGCCGAAAAGGGCGCTCCGTTTTACCGCATGTATTATGCGGATGTGGCGAAGGTGGAAGTGAAGGATAAGCTCACGGCGCGCTTCACCTTCAAAACCAATACTAATCGCGAGCTACCCGCAATTGTCGGCCAGATGCCGGTCTTGCCAAAAAGCTACTGGAGCAAGCGCGATTTCACGGCAACAACGCTGGATACCCCGCTTGCGAGCGGCCCCTACACCATCGAGTCCTTCGAAGTCGGCCGCTATGTTCTTTACAAGCGTGTGCCGAAATACTGGGCCGCCGATCTACCGGTGATGCGTGGCCGGTATAACTTCGATAAGGTCCGTGTCGAATATTTCCGCGATAATACTGTTCAATTCGAAGCTTTTAAGAACGGCACTTTTGACTTCTTCGCCGAGAATACAGCGCGGCGTTGGGCCACCGGCTACGATTTTCCTGCCGTTAAAGACGGGCACGTCAAGAAACTTGAAATCGCTGACGGCTCGCCCATGAGCTATCAGTCCATCACGCTTAATCTGCGCCGTCCGTTATTCCAAGACCGCCGTGTGCGCGAGGCCCTGGCTCTGGCGTTCGACTTTGAGTCTCTGAATAAAACTGTTTTTTACCAACAGTACGCGCGTCTCCGCAGTTACTTCCAAAGATCCGAAATGGAAGCCAAAGGACTGCCGAGCCCTGCAGAACTCGCCTTGCTCGAGCCGCTACGCGACAAAGTGCCGCCGGAAGTTTTCACGCAAGAATACAATCCTGCGACGGATGACGATCAGGCGGCGTTGCGCGCAAATCTTCTGAAAGCGCGCGATTTACTGGCCGCTGCCGGATGGGCCGTAAAAGACGGTGCCTTGATGAAGGGCAATACGCCCTTCGTTTTTGAAGTGACCGAAGAACAGCCGAACATGGAGACGGTGCTCAGTCCCTGGATCAAAAATCTTGAGCGCCTTGGAATTAAAGCCACACTCCGTGTGATCGATACGACTCAGTATTTGAACCGAATGAACGAATTTGATTTCGACGCCACGACAATTCCCAGCGGAAACTCTCTGAGCCCTGGCAATGAGCAAAGTGAGTTCTGGGGCAGCGAGTCCGCAGGCCGTAGCGGAAGTTCGAATTACAGCGGCGTGAAAGATCCTGCGATTGATGCCCTCGTAAAGAAGGTCATCGATGCTGAAGACCGTCCCACGCTTGTCGCGGCAGCACGCGCCTTGGATCGCGTATTGACATGGAACTACTATCGCTTGCTGACATACTCCTCGCCCAAAGATCGCCTCGCTTATTGGGACAGATTGCAGCACCCGGAGAAAATTCCCCTCGTGGGGTGGGGTGCGGCCGGCACCGGCGTTGTAAGCCTCTGGTGGATGGATCCGACAAAAGCGTCGATTGCTAAGCCTTAACCGGGGACCATCACATGCATCGTCTTTTTGCGGTTTGCGCGGCGGCTATTCTTCTGTGCAACGCGATGGCGCCCGCCCACGCGGTGGTGTTTGGCAAGCCCGTACATGCGATCGCGCTTTACGGTGAGCCGAAATACGGGCCTGACTTCACGCACTTCGATTACGTAAATGCCGACACCCCAAAGGGCGGAACGTTCGTGAAGATGAATGAGTCCTATCTGACATTTGACACTTTCAATCCTTACACGATCAAGGGCGCATCCGCACAAGGGCTTGAATTACTGCTTTACGGCACGCTGATGACGCCGAGCCAAGACGAGCCAGCGACAGTTTATGCGCTCATCGCCGAAAGCGCAGAGATCGCACCCGATAACACCTGGGTGCAATTCGTTATCAGACCCGAAGCTAAATTTACCGATGGCCACGCCGTTACAGCGGATGATGTTGTGTTCAGCTTCGACACATTCATGACGAAAGCCAAACCAGCTTATCGCACGATGTACGCCAACGTGGCCAAAGCTGAAGCAGTGCAACTAAATACGGTGCGCTTTGCTTTTAAGTCCGGCGAAGACCGCAAGCTTGCCTTCCAGTTGGCAAAATATCTGCCTGTGATTTCGAAGTCTTATTGGAAGGATCGCGATTTCACAGCGACCACTTTGGAAGTGCCGGTCACCAACGGCCCCTATGTTATCGACACCTTCGAGCCGGGAAAGTTCCTGACCTACAAGCGCGTTGCTGATTATTGGGGCAAAGACTTACCGGTCAATCGTGGCCTATGGAATTTCGATCACGTGCGTTTCGATTATTACCGCGATGACGATGTTGCCTTCGAGGCCTTCAAGACCGGCAATTACGATTTCAAACGTGAGGTTAGCTCACGGCATTGGGTGACTGCATATGATTTCCCCGCGGTTACCGACGGCCGCGTCAAGAAACTCGACATGAAGAGTATTCTTCCGGCCACCACTCAGCCGATATTTCTGAATCTGCGTCGATCGTTATTTCAAGATCGGCGCGTGCGCGAAGCTTTGAACCTATGTTTTGACTTCGATGCTATGAACAATAATTTGTTCTATCATCAATATGTGCGTTCACGCAGCTTTTGGCAGGGCTCGCCGTTGGAAGCCACGGGGGTACCGAGCGCTGCTGAACTTAAACTGCTTGAGCCCTTCCGAGACAAAGTGCCCCCGGAAGTATTCACGGCCGAATTTACGCAAGCTCAAACCGCTGGCGATGGCGATGCCCGGGAAAATTTGCTCAAAGCGCGGGAGCTTTTGAAGCAAGCTGGTTGGGAACCGCGTGACGGCAAGCTCACTGATACCAAAACCGGCCATGTCCTTGCCTTTGAAATCCTGAATGACCAACAAAGCATGGAGCGCGTTTATCTGCCCTTCACGCAAAACCTCAAGCGTTTGGGAATAGATGCGACCGTTCGCACTGTCGATACATCGCAATACATCAATCGACTTAATGCCTTCGATTTCGACGCCACAATAGTTGCTGGGCAGAATGACCTGACGCCCGGGGCCGATCAGGCGGACGCTTGGGGTTCTGAAGCTGCTGACATCCAAGGCAGTGGCAACATCGGCGGCTTAAAAGATCCAGTAATCGACGCGCTGGCTGCAAAAATCATTAGCGCCGACACTTATGACGAGTTGACGGCTGCCACTCACGCGCTGGATCGCGTGCTTACTTGGAATTTCTATCAAGTGCTAACTTATACCAGTCCGATCGAGCACTACGCGTATTGGAGCAAGTTGAAAATGCCGGACGTAAACCCGGCGCTCGGCATTGGCCAAATGGGTGGATTTTCGATTGGCATGGGCGAATCTGCCATCGCATTGTGGTGGGCGGATCCAGCGGGGGCGCAAGCCGCAAGTACACCAACACAACCTCCCGCTGTAGACGCAGTATCACAGCCGCCATCCTCAAATAATCGCTGGATCATTCCGGCTCTTGCTATTGCCGGGGCGCTTGTGGTGGTGTTCTTCATTCGCCGCAGAAACCGCAATAACTGAACGGCTGCCCACACGTGTTCGCCTATATCCTTCGCCGCCTGGCCCTCATTCCCCTGACGCTTTTTGGCATCATTGCGCTCAATTTCGTCATTGTGCAGATGGCGCCGGGCGGCCCAGTTGAACGTGTCCTCGCGCAGATCAAAGGTCTGCAAGGGGGAGGCGTCTCCGGCGGCGGTGGC
>CAITZE010000214.1 GCA_903896775.1 uncultured bacterium | reverse complement strand
TCGAGGTCTGGTTTACAGTTCCCCGCCCGTACAGCAGCAATCCGCCGCCGGTGACGCGCGTGCTCGCGAGGTCATATTCAGCAAAGCCATGCACATCGAGCGGCATGGTCGGCGCCAGCACCGGCGCCTTCACCGGCATCAAATCCGCCGCAGATGCGCCAGAAGCAAAACCGGCAGCCCCCAAACTCAACGCAGCGCCCAATAGCGCTCCTGCAGATTTCAACATCGCGTATTACCCCTTTTTAAAACGCCCCAATTTCCGCGATGCTCATTGGCATTAGTTACAACGACGACACCGCTTATTGCCGATGTACCGCGGGATTTTTTGAAACGTGTGCAGAAATCATGGGCAACCCGTGCGTTCAAAAAGTGCAGAGACTTTAAAAATTCTCCGACCGCTTATTCGTGAAAAATATTTCGCGAAGACCGCGCCATCGCACGCCTTCTGCTTCATGCACAAAAAAGCAGGGCTGCCGACTTCTGGCGGATGTTAAAAAACGCCGATTTTATATGGCTTTTTTGCGGTATGTGGGAATCGGAAAAATCGGTATTAACCGCGACGCGATATCTCGCGTTTTCGAAGTCGCGGATATTTATCGGGCACATCGAAGCATAAAAAAGCAACCGAATGACTTATAAAAGGGCGAAAAGCGGATGGGCCTCCAGCTCTAAAAAGCGATTAAGCCGTAAGCACCATTTTTTGCGCCGGTAAGATTTCCAACAAGTGTTGCGCAGAAGACACCCACCCAAAGATCGCACCCTGCGCCTTGATCATCGCCAAACCCATCTCGTGAAATTCGGGAAAATACGAAGCGCAGCAATCCGCGAGAACAACGCAGCGATAGCCGCGGTCGTTGGCTTCCCGCACCGACGTATTGACGCACACTTCCGTGGTAACGCCGCAAACCAGCAAATACTGGATACCGAAATTTCGCAGTAGCGCATCAAGGTCAGTAGCGTAAAAGGCGCCCTTTCCGGGCTTGTCGATCACAGGTTCGCCGTGAACGGGATAGAGTTCGGGAATGATATCGTGGCCGGCCTCGCCGCGAATGAGAATGCGCCCCATCGGCCCCGGCGCACCGATCCGCATGGACGGCTTGCCGCGCTCCACCTTCGCAATCGGCGCATCGGTGAGATCGGGACGATGCCCCTCGCGCGTATGGATGATCAGCATCCCGGCAGCTCGCGCTGCGTCGAGTACCTTCCTGCAAGGCCCCACCGCGCGCGCCAAAAGGGACACGTCGTTTCCCAGCGTCTCGCCAAAGCCGCCGGGCTCAAGAAAATCCCGCTGCATATCAATGATAATTAATGCCGTGCGGGCCAGATCGATCGGTAGCGGCTCCGGTTCAGCCTTGATGATCACCATCGCATCAACCTCCACACCCGCCAAACTCCTGCGATATGTGCAGCAAGATCGAGGCCAGAAGAAAGTCGATCCAAGCCGAAATGCGCGGCTCAGGACGCCTTTGGCTCGTCGATCACGCTGACATGCGCGGCCACAACCTTCCATCCGTCGGCGAATTTCGCCCAGGTTTGCATCTGACGGCCAACTTTTCCCGGCGCTGTCTTACGAAAGAACAACGTAGAGGCCACAGCAAAATCATGTCCGTAAGTGGTGATGACCGTCTTTGCCGTGGTGCGCTCGAGATTGGCCGCCGAACGCGCCGATCTGAACGCCTTCACCTCCGCATAGCCGTAAAGATTTTCGCCGCCACCGTAGCGGATAGTACGCGGATCATCGTGAAACAGCACGTGGAGCACCTCAACATCGTTGGCGGTCAATGCCTCCTCATAGCGCTCAAAGGCGAGTTTCACCTCAGCCAATACCCCAGGCAGGTCAATCTCCATCTCGGACTCCAATCAGAGATTTGGGTGCGGCGCGACGGCCACGCCGGTACGCTCAAGTTCGTGGGCAACCCTTAGCGCCAGATCCTCCCGCCACGGGGCGCAGATGATCTGCACACCGATTGGCAAAGGCGATAGCGGAATAGGCACGCAGGCAACAGGCAAACCGATGAAAGAGATCGGCTGTGTGTAAATTCCCAGGTTGGCGCGCACCGGCATCTCAACGCCGTCAAGCTTGAATGTCTGCTGACCAATCTTGGGTGCCGTACAAGGCGTCGCGGGGGCGAGAATTACGTCCACGTTCTCGAACAACTTCAATACTTCGTCACGATACCAGCGGCGAAACTTTTGCGCCTTCACAACCAGTGTCGCGGGCACCATCGCACCCGCGATCAATCGGTCGCGAACGGCAGGATCGAAATCGTTGGAGCGCGTTCGCAGCCGGTCCAGATGCAGGCTCGCGCCCTCGGTTGCCGTGATGACGTAAGCCGCCGATCTTGCGCGCTGCGCTTCGGGAATTTCCACTGTCGTTTTAGCATCGAGTGCGGCAGCTACTCTCTTGAGTGCGGCCAAAGCTTCGGGAAACGCAGCCTGCTGAAAATATCCCCCTGCGACAGCCACACGAACACCACCAATTCCACGATCAAGACCCGCAAGCGTCGGCTCCGCCGGACGGTCCTGACACGCGGCATCATCCGCGTCGTATCCCTGCATCGCGTCGTAGGCCAAGGCGAGATCGCGCACCGAGCGCGCAATCGGACCCAGATGATCGAGGCTGTCAACAAACGGGAATGAGCGGTTACGCGGCAGCCGCCCATAGGTTGGTTTCAATCCGAACAAGCCGCATAACGACGACGGAACGCGGATTGAACCATTCGTATCAGAGCCAAGCGACAACGCCACTTCGCCCCCTGCGACTGCGCCACCCGAACCGCCGGACGAGCCGCCGGTCATCCGATCCGTGTCGTGCGGGTTGCGTGAATTTCCGTCATGAATGTTCTCACCGGTGAAGTCGTAAGCATACTCACCCATGTTGAGCGCACCCACGAGAATGGCGCCGGCCGCCTCAAGCCGCTCTATCAACGGCGAGTCGCGCTTTGCTACAGGATTGCCTCGATTGATCTTCGATCCGGCAACCGTCGCAATACCGGCCACATCGAACAAATTCTTCACCGCAAACGGTGCGCCCGCGAGCGGCCCAAGTTGCAGACCAGCGGCGCGATCCTGATCTATCTTTTGTGCAGCCCGCCGCGCACGCGCCGCAGTCACTTTCGTAAAGGCGTTTAGTTTGCGATCGACCTTCTTGATGCGTGCAAGCGTGTGCTCGATCACGCCAACGGCACTGATATGTCCTGCAGCAACCGCTTCCGCGATTTCGGAAGCCGACGCCCAGGTGGGATCGAAATTCGCCACGGCTCAGACCTTGAACACTGGCGCGGGCTCACCGCCGCCAGGCAATTCAAACTGCTCGACGGATTGAGCGTGCCGGAGCGTCACAAGCAGGTTGGCCTTGATTGCGTGCAACCAGGTTTTTTGAGCAGGAAGGTCGAGCACTTTGCTCGCGGCAGCAATAAAGCCGTCCAGCGCATCCGCTTTGTTCTTCAACCTGGACCGGCGCTTTATGCTCAGCGGAATACGCTTCTTGGTTGGCTTGGCCTTACGCGCCATATCCAAATCCTCCTATTAAGCCCTGTCCCTACCCTTGGCCCAAAGTGCCGCTCACTGTCACGCCGCCCCAGATCTGCTGCGGCCGACTTTGCGCGCCGCTTCTGTCTGGGGTGCCGCTTCTTTCCGCCGCCTCGCAACGCCGCCCATCAGTTTCGCTGCGGACAACCTGGGCTTTGCTGCTTCAGAAGAAAGCTTCTCGAACGCGTCTTCCAC
>CAITZE010000213.1 GCA_903896775.1 uncultured bacterium | reverse complement strand
TCGCGGCATTGACCGCTACAAGGTGTTCACGACGCGCTTCGACGAAGTCGAGGACGCGGCCAATCTTTGCGACCCCGAAGAACTGGCGCGCCTGCGTCTACAGCTCGACCGCCAGTTAGCGCACCTGCAAGGCGTGGTATCGCGGCTTGCGAACCGCCTGCAGCGCAAATTGATGGCGCAGCAGCAGCGCAGCTGGGAGTTCGATCTGGAAGAAGGCTTGCTCGACGCCGGACGCCTCGCGCGTGTCGTCACCAACCCGACGCAATCGCTGTCTTTTAAGCGCGAGAAGGAAACCCAGTTTCGCGACACCGTTGTGACGCTGCTGATCGATAACTCGGGCTCCATGCGCGGCCGGCCCATCACCATCGCTGCCATGACCGCCGATCTTCTGGCACGTACGTTAGAGCGCTGCGGCGTGAAGGTGGAAATCCTGGGCTTTACCACCAGCCAATGGAAAGGCGGCCAGTCGCGCAAACTGTGGACAGAATCTGGTAAGGCTGCCAACCCTGGGCGGCTGAACGATCTGCGCCACATCGTCTACAAAGCCGCCGATATGCCTTGGCGCCGGGCACGACGGAACTTGGGCCTGATGCTGCGCGAAGGCATCCTCAAAGAGAACATCGACGGCGAAGCTTTGGCCTGGGCGCACAACCGTCTCGCCGCTCGTGGCGAACAACGGCGTATTCTGATGGTGATCTCGGACGGTGCGCCGGTGGACGATTCCACCCTGTCGGTAAACCCCGGCAACTATCTGGAACAACATTTGCGCGATGTCATCGACTTCATCGAGAACAACTCGGAAGTGCAACTGGTGGCTATAGGCATCGGCCACGATGTCACGCGTTATTATCGCCGCGCGGTCACGCTGATGGATGCCGATGAACTGGGCGGCGCGGTCATGAGCCAACTCACCGATCTATTCGAAGAGGATGTGCGCAATAGCCGCACGCGGTTGATCGCACCACTGATTATGTAGACGCCGGCTATGTAAAAGCAAAAAGCCCGCCAAAACCGGCGGGCTTTTTTCTTTGGGTCAGCGATGCGCCCTTAGGCGGCTTTCGCTTGCGCCTTTTTGATGCGGCGCTTGATCACGAGAGCTTCGGGCTGAAGCTTGGTGTTCGGGGTGTTGAGCAAGAAGCCATCGATGCCGCCGCGCTTTTCAATCGTGCGCAGACCATTGCTGGTCACGCGCAGACGCACGCGCTGACGCAAAGCATCGGAGACCAATGTCACCTGATGCAAGTTCGGCAGGAAACGGCGACGCGTCTTGTTATTGGCGTGGCTGACGTTATTACCGGACTGAACACCGCGACCGGTGGCTTCGCAACGGCGCGCCATGGCTGAAATCCTTTCTGATCGGAAGGCTCCGCGCACACCGCCGAGCCCAAGAAGTCCGGCGTTTTACCTGCTGCCCCGGTCATGGTCAAGGATAAATCCCTGCCTATCCTTATCCAGCATATGCCATAATAGCCATTATCTACAATGACTTATGTCTTTGGCGGTTGCTAGCGCCGGGGCGGTTTGGCGTCGGTTTTGGGCTTTAGGCGCTTGGGATCGCCCGCCCGGGCGGCTTTCATATTGAGGAGCGCCTGGCGGAGGGTCAAAAGGCGTGTCATGCCGGCCACGTCGCTGGGCTTGGGTGGCTTGGCTTTCAGCTCCTTCAGTGCGTCTTCGAGGACGCCTTGGGCGTTATCCCGCTCGCGGTGATAGATCGCCATGGCTTCGGCCAAAAGGGCCGCACGATCCGCCGGGGCTTTGCTGGCCTTGGCCTGCGTTTTCTTCTTCGGCGGTTCCTTTCCGCCGAACAGCCCCTTCAGGCGCGTCGTCCAATCAGCCATGGACTTATTGAACCGTCGGCGCCGCGGCATCGAGCCGTTCCGACAAATTCGCGAAACGGCGGCGCATGAACAGATCGCCTTCGGTGAGATCGTCTTCAGCCGACGCAGGCTTGGGCGCAGATTTCGGCGCTGATTT
>CAITZE010000212.1 GCA_903896775.1 uncultured bacterium | reverse complement strand
GGCGGCGGGGGCGCGGGCGGAACGCTGACGGCAATGCCGTTTTCATAGATCGTGTGGCCACCCTGCTCCAGGTTGATATCACGAGCGGCTTTTTCGGTGGCTGCGCGATCGGCAGCTTCCTTAGCGATGGCGCCCTGGGTTGCCGCTTCGTTCGATTTAACGGAGTCCAACTGCTGCTGCAGAGCGCGCAATTGGTCCTGCAAAGCCTGAAGTTGCTTGGCCGTGGTTGCGGCACTGTCCGCGGCGAACGAAGGCGCAGATAGCAGTGAGAACGCCAAAGCCGATGTAACCATAAGTAGTTTTTTCATTATGTGCTCCTGAATACCCCTCGATTTATGACCGCCGGCGATTTGTGCACCGCCGAAGGCCTCCTGGTGGAGGCGACGATCATCATTTGTTGCCAGGGACATAGCGGCCCCATGGCACGGGCGGATCATAGGGAGGGAATGTGATGGTTTTCGTGACAGTGATTTGACGGTTTTGTGAAAATCCCCCTTTTGGGGAACTTTTCGACCAAACTCGCGGCCCAAAAGTTACATAGGCGTCAGGGTTTAGACGTGTGCGCAGCGACCCTTCGCAAGCGCAAAGAGATTGGCTATAAACGGCGCCCTATCCATACAGATAGATGCATTCATGTTGCCGGCGGCGCCGGTATTTGGGGAGTACGGCCATGTTACCGAGACGCCATGGGATTTTCGGGTTGACGGCTGGTGCCGCTTTGGCCCTCGCGCTGGCGCTTGGCGGGTGCAGCGACTCGAACTATCAAGCCGCCCCGAAAGCCGATCGCGATCCCTCTGCGGCTAAAGGTGGCCTTTTTGCCCCGGGCGGCAGCGGCGCCAATCTCTTCACTGGCGACGCCAGAAAGGGCGGCAGCGAAGGCAACATCGCCGTCAACGCTTTCTTATGGCGCGCGTCGCTCGACACCATCGCTTTCATGCCGCTGGCTTCGGCCGATCCCTTCGGCGGCGTGATCATCACCGACTGGTACGCACCGCCCGAGACGCCCGACGAACGCTTCAAGGTCAACGTCTACATTCTTGGACGTATGTTGCGCGCGGACGGCTTGAAGGTTTCGGTCTTCCGCCAACAGCGCACCGCCGGCAATTGGAACGACGTCAACGTTGGGCCTGAAGTGGCGACAGAGTTTGAAAACGCGGTCTTGAGCCAAGCCCGTGAACTTCGCTTGCGCGCCACCGCTCAAGACAACTAGTTCGAACCACTAGCTCGCCGCTTTCATAAGATTGTAGGTTGGTTGAACAACGGCCGCCGCGGGTCGCGTCAAAGATCGCCGACTGTGGACAGCCGATTATCCGCCGTTAGGGATCGCGATGGCATCACCCGAAGAACGCTATAATTTCCTAGAAGCCGAATCCAAGTGGCAAAAGACCTGGGCGGCCAAAGACAGTTTTAAAGTCGAAGAGCCGTCGTCCAAGCCTAAGTACTATGTGCTCGAGATGTTTCCCTATCCGTCGGGGCGTCTGCACATGGGCCATGTGCGCAACTACACCTTGGGCGATGTCGTCGCGCGTTATAAGAAAGCCAAAGGCTTCAATGTCATGCATCCCATGGGCTGGGATGCTTTCGGCTTGCCGGCCGAGAACGCGGCGCTTGAGCGCGGCGTGCATCCCGGCACCTGGACGCGCCAGAACATCGCCATTATGCGCGCGCAATTTCAGCCGCTCGGTTTGTCCCTGGACTGGAGCCGCGAGATCACGAGCTGCGAGCCGGCGTATTACAAACACGAACAGAAGATGTTCCTGGATTTCCTGAAAGCCGGCCTCGCCTACCGCAAAGAGTCGTGGGTCAATTGGGATCCGGTGGAACATACCGTGCTTGCCAATGAGCAAGTCATCGACGGCAAGGGCTGGCGTTCGGGCTTCGACGTTGAGCAACGCAAGCTCAATCAATGGTTCCTGAAGATCACGCACTTTGCGGAAGATCTGCTGCAGGCGATCGAGGGTCTTGATCGCTGGCCGGACAAAGTGCGTTTGATGCAACACAACTGGATCGGACGGTCCGAAGGTGCGCGCGTCATGTGGCCGTTGCTCGGCCGAGATGGAAAAGATGTGGGTCAATCGCTCGAAGTTTTCACGACGCGACCCGATACACTTTTCGGCGCATCGTTCTGCGCGATTTCGGCGCAACATCCTTTGGCGGTCAAAGCGGCCGAGAACGATCCGGCGCTGGCCGAGTTCATCGCCGAATGTAATCGCGGCGGCACCTCGACGGCCGCCATCGAAACCGCGGAGAAGAAGGGCTACGACACCGGCTTTAAAGTACAGCATCCGTTTATCGCCGGGAAGACTGTGCCTGTTTACATCGCCAACTTTGTGCTCATGGCCTACGGCTCCGGCGCGATCTTCGGCTGTCCCGCTCACGACGAACGCGACATGGAGTTCGCGCGCAAATACCGTTTGCCCGTGCGTTGTGTGGTGGCACCCGTCGGCGAAGACCCGGTGGCTTTCGCTGCCAAACTGGAAGCCGGCGATGTCGCTTATACCGACGACGGCGTTGCGATCAATTCTGACTTCTTGAATGGCTTGAAGGTCGACGCCGCCAAGCGCACCGCCATCGAGAAGTTGGAATCCTTGAAGCTCGGCACGGGCACGGTGCAATACCGATTGCGTGACTGGGGCGTCTCTCGCCAGCGTTATTGGGGTTGCCCGATCCCGATCATTTACTGCGAGACGTGCGGCACGGTGCCGGTGCCAGATCAAGATCTGCCTGTGACATTGCCCGAAGACGTCACCTTCGACACGCCGGGGAATCCCTTGGAGCGCCACCCAACGTGGAAGCACGTCAAATGTCCGACCTGCGGCAAGGACGCCAAGCGCGAGACCGATACCTTCGATACGTTCTTTGAATCGTCGTGGTACTTCGCGCGTTTCTGCTCGCCTCATCTCGCCGATCGCCCGTTCAGCGAAATCGCGGCCATGAAGTGGCTGCCGGTAGACCAATATATCGGCGGTGTCGAACACGCGGTTTTGCATCTGCTCTATTCGCGCTTCTTCACGCGTGCGATGTCGGCGTGCGGCTACTTGAATCTCAAGGAACCTTTCGCGGGCATGTTCACGCAAGGCATGGTCTGTCACGAAACCTATCGCGCCGCCGACGGGGCGTGGCTCGAGCCCGGTTCTATCACCAGAACCGGCGAAGCCGCGTCCTACAACGGCCAACCTGTGACTATCGGCCGCTCGGAGAAAATGTCGAAATCGAAAAAGAATACGGTGGATCCGCAACGTATTCTCGACACTTACGGCGCCGATGCGGCCCGGCTGTTCATGTTGTCGGACTCGCCGCCCGACCGCGATTTGGAATGGACCGACGCCGGCATCGAAGGCGCTTGGCGTTATCTCAATCGTTTGTGGCGACTGGCGACTGTCGCGGTGACAATTCCGCGCGGGACCGTGCCGGCAACATTGGATGCAGGACCTACGGCGGTCTTGCGCCAAATTCACCGCACGATTTCAGCTGTCAGCGATGACCTGGAAAAGTTCCGCTTCAATTCGGGAGTCGCGCGTATCCGCGAACTGACCAATGCGCTGGCCGATTTGGATCGCACTGTTGTTGGCGGCAATGCGGTCTACCGTTTCGGCATCGAGACGGTCGCACAGCTGGTAAATCCGCTGGCGCCTCATCTCTCGGAGGAAATCTGGCACACTCTCGGCAATTCCTCGATTTTGACCGAGACCGCTTGGCCGACCTTCGATCCGGCGCTGTTAGAAGATGATACGGTAACGGTTGGCGTGCAGATCAACGGCAAACTGCGCGGGACCATCACTATCGCGAAGACCGCTGATAAGGATGCCTTCGAGACCGCTGCGCTGGCGCTGCCGGCGGTTCAAAAACAATTAGACGGCAAGCCGCCCAAGAAAGTGATTATAGTGCCGGGCAAGATCGTCAACATTGTCGCGGCCTAAAGCAATGAATCCCGCCCGGAAGATATCGCCCTTTGTAAAACACTTCAGCCGATGGCTGAGTGTGGCGACTGCTGCTGTGTCTCTGTCGGCTTGCGGTTTCACGCCACTTTATGGCGATCACAGCACCGCCAGCACGCCGGAAGTCGCGGAAGCTTTATCGACCATCGCGATCCGTTCCATTCCCAACCGTCAGGGTGTGGAATTGCGCAACGTCCTGCGCGAAGAAATGCAGCCTCACGGCTCGACAGTTCCGGTCTACGATCTGGACGTCAATTTGACATTGCGTACCGAAGAGCTTGGCATTCGTCCCGACGCGACCGCCAGCCGCGACAATTTGTACCTCGTCGCGACATTCAAATTGAATAAAGGCGGCGCGGCGCTTTTCGGCGATCGCGTTCAATCAATCGTCAGCTATGACATTCTCGACGATCAATTCGCGACGGTGGCCGCCCAAAGTGATGCCGAGAAGCGCGGCATCAAAGAAATCGGCGAAGAAATTAAAATCCGGCTCGCTGTGTTTTTGCGCGACCAGCTGAAGGCCGCTAACAAAAAGTAATGCCGCTCAGATATTGACGCGAAGATTGACGCCATGAAAATCACGCGTGCCGATGCTTTCGCGACTAAGCCAGATCCCAAGATCAAGGCCGCGTTGATCTATGGCCCCGACGCCGGGCTGATTCGCGAACGTCTCAACACCATGACCAAAGCCATCGCCGGTGCGGTCGACGATCCGTTCCGCGTGAGTGAATTCGGCGCGGACGTTTTAAGCGATGACCCAGCACGGCTTGGCGATGAAGCCGCGGCGTTGGCTTTCACTGGTGGCCGGCGCGTGGTGCGTATTCGCGATGCCACCGATGGCGCAGCGGCAACATTCGAAGCGTTTCTCGAAAACCCGATTGGCGATGCGCTTGTGCTGGTGACGGCAAGCGAGCTTACGCCGCGTTCGAAATTACGGCTGCTTTTCGAACAAGCCGATAACGCGGCAGCCATCGCCTGTTATGCCGACGATACCGAGGCGTTGGATTCGGTGATTCGCAGCAGCTTGAAAGCCGCTGGCCTCCAAGTCACGCCCGATGCTTTGGGATGGCTCGCCGATCGTTTAGGCGGAGACCGCGAACTCAGCCGGCGCGAGCTGGAGAAGCTCATCCTTTATAAAGGTGCCGATACCAAAACCGGTGGCGGCACGATAACGGAAGAAGATGTGTTGGCTTGCATCGGCGATACGTCAGCGCTCAGTCTTGATGATCTGACCTATGCCTTGGGTGACGGCGATCAAGTCACCATGCAACGTGTCTTCGGCCGCCTCACCGCCGAGGGCACATCTTCGGTCAGTATTCTTACGGCCGTCGCGCGGCACTTTATGCGTTTGCATGAAACACGCGGACGCATGGCCGAAGGCAAAAGCGCCGACCAGGCCGCAGCGATGTTGCGCCCACCTGTGTTCTTCAAATTGAAGGATCGCTTTCAAGGGCAGGCGCGGCGTTGGAATGAAGCATTGCTCGCACGCAGTCTCGATATTCTGATGGAAGCCGAAATGGCGGCGAAGTCGACAGATATCCCAACTGAAGCCGCCGTCGAGCGCGCCTTGATGCAGCTCGCCCAAGTTGGACGGGGCGCGGGCCGCAGATAATTTAAGCCGAAGTAATTTAAGCCAACGCGGCTTCGCCGATCGCGAGCGCCCGACCTTCGGGCGCTGCAAGCAACGTCACGTTCCAGAATTTCGACTCGCCGGACTTTGTCGGCGGCGGCTCCAGATGAAATAGCGCGCAATTGGGCACGCGGGTTTCAGGTATCAAGCCGTACTGCTCAAGCGCCCAAAAGTTGCCGCCGTGGCCGACAACCAGAACCGGACCGGCGTGGGTGAGGGCTTGGGCAAAGCCACGCATGACCCGCGCGGTATATTCGCCAAAGGTTTCGCCGCCGGGCATGGGACCACCCTTCATCCACGGTTCACGCCAGGCTCCATTACTGGGTTCGCCCTGAATTTCGCCCAGGCCGCATTCCATCAGATCGGGCAAAACGTAAATCGGCTTATCCAAACCGCGATTGACGATCTCGGCGGTACTGCGCGCACGCTGCAGCGAGCTGCAACATATGCTGCGAAAGCAAAGCTTCGCGACCTCGGGGGCGATGGCTTCGGCCTGGCTCAAGCCGGTCGCATTTAAAGGCGTGTCGGTTTGGCCTTGGATGATGCGCTGGCGGTTCCAATCAGTCTCGCCATGGCGCAAAAAGTAGAACGGCACATGCACTAGCATGGCCGTCCCCGGTAAATATGATGCATATGCATCTTAAACTAAATAACGCGCTAAGTTATTGATTTATAGAGCTATGAGGCGCGCTGAAGATCGGTGCCGGCGTCAAACTCACCGTCATCGCTTTGAATTTTGCTGCGCCCGCCATTGGAAAGACGCCGCACAATGTCATCGAGCTGTTCGAGGCTGGTGTAGGCGATATTGACCGATCCGCCTTTACCGTCGAAAGCGATGTTGACCTTATAACCGGTCGCTTTGGCGAGGCTTTGTTCGAGCGCGGCGGTATCGGTGTCTTTAGCCACCAAAGCTAGGCGGCGCTTGCGGCCGAAGCCTTTAGCAAGACGCTCGGCTTGGCGCGCACTCAGTCCGCGTTTCACGATGAGTTTGGCCGCCGTTTCGGCATCGTTCAAGCCAATCAGCGGCCGCGCCTGACCGACCGAAATTTGCCCGTTATCGAGCAAATCTTGAACCGCACGGGGAAGAGTCAGCAGCCGCAAGGTGTTGGCCACATGAGCGCGGCTTTTGCCGACCACTTCGGCGACACGCTCTTGGGTATGACCGAAATCTTCCACGAGACGTTTGTAGCCGCGGGCTTCTTCGACCGCCGTCAGATCCTGGCGCTGAAGGTTCTCGATCAAGGCGACTTCGAGAACTTCCGCATCCGAAAGTTGAGTCACATGAACGGGGACTTCATGAACCTGCGCGAGCTGCGATGCGCGCCACCGGCGTTCGCCGGCGATGATTTCATAACGGCCGGCATGGTTCGGATCGGGCCGAACCAGCAGCGGCTGCAAGACACCCTTTTCGGCAATGGACGAGGCCAGCTCGGCGAGGGCGGTTTCGTCGAAATGCCGGCGCGGCTGCAAAGCCGACGGCGCCAATAAATCAACGGGCAAACGGGTGATGGGAACGCTGGCAGCAGGTGCGACCGGAGTTGCAGCTATCGGGGCAGCTACAACTACCGCGACTTCGGGTTCCTGCTCACCGAACAGGGCGCTTAAGCCACGACCCAAATTCTTGCGCTTTCCAAGGTCCTGGTTCATGCCGCAACTCCCCGATTCATAATATGATTCTGCTCACGTTTCAGCACTTCGCCGGCAAGATCCAGATAGGCGCGGCTGCCCTTTGATTGCAGGTCATATATAAGGACGGGCTTGCCGTGAGAGGGCGCTTCCGAGATACGGACGTTGCGTGGGATAGTAGTGGTGTAGACCTTAGCGCCGAAAAATTCGCGCACGTCGCTCTCGACCATTTCAGACAAGTTGTTGCGCTTGTCGACCATAGTGAGGACGATGCCCTGGATCTCCAGGTTCGGATTGAAGGTCTTTTTGACCCGCTCAATGGTTTTCACGAGGTGGCTGATACCTTCCAGCGCCAGGAACTCGGCCTGGAGCGGGACCATAACGGCGTCGGCCGCGACCAGCGCATTAAGGGTCAAAAGGCCTAAGGAAGGCGGGCAATCGATAAGGATAAAATCCCAGCCATTGCCTTGATTTATAAGAGCTTCTTTCAGTCGTGCCTGGCGGTTTTCGAGATCGATCAGCTCTATTTCCGCAGCCGCCAGGTCAACGCCCGAGGTGATGACACTGAGGTTGGGAATGGTGGTCGGAACGATGGCCGTATCGAGGGCCGCATCGCCCGTCAGTACATGATAGATATTGATATTGCGATGCTTCTGGTCGATGCCGAGGCTGGTGGAAGCATTGCCCTGGGGATCCATGTCGATGACCAGAACCCGCTTGTTGACCGCCGCCATGGCCGTCGCGAGATTCACCGTTGTCGTGGTCTTACCGACGCCGCCCTTTTGATTTGAGATGGCAAGAATACGCGGCCGCGTTTCTGAACCCGCGTTTGAGCCAGTGTTTTCGGGGCTAACTTGACTGCTCGGGTTGGACACGGCGCACCTCATTTATGCAGAGAATGGTCCCACGGGACTCAGATCGGCTCGGCCGCTGATCTACCGTGATTCTCCACCTTTTGTGTGCATCCGTCAATTCAACCTCTACATTTTGTCCCTTGGGGAAAATGAGGATTGTTTTTTCAGTCAAAAACCGCTCGCTCCAATCCAAAAGATCAGCCACCGGAGCCAAGGCTCGCGCCGTGATGACGTCAATTGGGAAGACTTTCACTTCATCGATTCGTTTTGCATGGATCGTCGCCGGAGCCTGGGTGATCCGCGCGGCCTCCCGCAGGAAGGCGCATTTGCGTTGATCCGATTCCACCAGATGAACTTCGGGGATACCCATGATTGCAAGGACCAGACCCGGAAAGCCAGCCCCGGAGCCCAGGTCTATGAGGACCTTCGCATTGGAAGGGATGAGGGGGAAAAGCTGGGCAGAATCCAGCATATGACGTTGCCAGACCTCGCCCTCCGTCGAGCGCCCGACAAGGTTTATCTTCTTATTCCAGAGGGCCAAAAGATCGGCGTAGACCTGGAGCCGGGCCAGTGTTTCACGTGAAACACCGGTTTCCTTAAGGAAGGCCTCGAAGCCGTAGGCAGGGGACTGTTTCACGTGAAACAATCCACTTAACCCGCCTTGGCGACCTTCTTATCGCGATGGACGTGTTTAAGGAGAGAGGTCAGAGCCGCAGGCGTAATGCCGGGAATTCGCGCCGCAGCCCCAAGGGTTACCGGTTGAGCCGCTTTCAGCTTGAGGCGTACCTCGGTGGACAGGCCACCTACTTCGTCATAGTCCATATCGGCGGACAGGTGCAGGGACTCATCCTTACGGAAGGCCCTGATATCGGCTTCCTGACGGCCCACATAGCCAGCATAGCGGCCATCGATCTCCAGCTGCTCCTCAACGTCCTTGCGGAAAGGGGGCACGTCGGGGGACAAGGCGCGCAGCCGATCCCAAGTCATCTCCGGCATCGCCAGAAGGTCGAGGCCGCTTCTACGCACGCCATCGCGGTTGATGATAAGGCCGAGATTGGCCAGTGCTGACGGTGTAAATTGTATTGATTTCAATATATTACGCGCAGAATCAAGCGCCGATTTCTTGGTCTCGAAATGCTGTTGGCGCGTTGAACCCACACAGCCTGCTGCGATGCCTTTGGCCGTCAAACGCAGGTCGGCGTTGTCGGCGCGCAGCAAGAGGCGATACTCGGCGCGGGAAGTGAACATACGATAAGGCTCGATGGTGCCCAGGGTCGTCAGGTCATCGACCATCACGCCCATGTACCCTTCGGCACGGTCGACCGTGAAAGCGTCACCGCCGGAGACTTTGCGGGCGGCGTTCAGCCCGGCCAAAAGTCCCTGGGCTCCGGCTTCTTCATAACCAGTCGTCCCGTTGATCTGACCCGCGAAATAAAGACCGGAAACCTTCCGGGTCTCCAGGCTCGGCAGCAGCTCGCGCGGGTCAACGTAGTCGTATTCAATGGCGTAGCCGGCCTGGAACATGACCGCCTTCTCAAGGCCGGGAATTGTCTTGAGAAGATCAAGCTGGACGTCTTCGGGCAGTGACGTGGAAATGCCGTTCGGATAGACGGTATTGTCGTCAAGTCCTTCTGGCTCAAGGAAAATCTGGTGCCGCTCCCGTTCCGCAAAGCGTACAACTTTGTCTTCAATAGAAGGACAGTAGCGCGGGCCGACGCCTTGGATTTGGCCGTTATAAATCGGCGCCCGGCTCTTATTGGCCAGAATCAGGGCATGGCTTTCCGGGGTCGTATACGTAATGCCGCATTGGACCTGGGCGGTCTCGATGCGCTCGGTCAGGAACGAGAAGGGCTCCGGCGGATCATCGCCCGGCTGCATCTCGAGGCTCGCCCAATCGATGGTGCGGCCATCCAGGCGCGGCGGTGTGCCGGTCTTCAAACGACCAACAGAAAATCCAATTGATTTCAACGTCTTAGAAAGACCAAGCGCTGGCGCTTCGCCGATCCGGCCAGCCGGAATACGCTCTTCGCCACGATGAATCAGGCCGTTGAGAAAGGTGCCCGTCGTTAGCACAACAGACCCCGAAAAAACCTTTTCGCCAGAACCAGTTACGACCCCGGTCACGCGCTTGCCATTGTCGTCGAGCATCAAGTCTTCGATGCCGCCAGCGCGAATTTCGAGGTTTTCCTGCTCGGCCAGCAGATCTTGAACCGCTTGCTTATAGAGTTTGCGGTCAGCCTGAGCGCGGGGGCCGCGCACCGCAGGGCCTTTGGAGCGGTTCAACATGCGGAATTGGATTCCGCCGCGATCAATGGCCCGGCCCATAATGCCGTCGAGGGCATCGATCTCGCGCACCAAATGACCTTTGGCCAATCCGCCGATGGCGGGATTGCAGGACATTTGGCCGATGGTCTCGACTTTATGGGTGATCAAAAGCGTGCGTGCGCCGGTTCGCGCGGCTGCAGCGGCTGCTTCCGTGCCGGCATGACCGCCGCCAACAACGATCACGTCATAAGAGTGTGTAGACCCAGCGCTCATGGCCGCACTTATATATCGAGGACCGGTTTAGATCGAGAGCCTAACAGTAAGCTATTTCCCGATACAAAACTCTCGAAACACGACGTCGAGAATTTCTTCCACCTCGACGCGACCGGTGAGTCGGCCGAGCGCGCGGGCGGCCAAGCGCAAATCTTCTGCTGCCAACTCAGGTAAATCTGCTGCGCCGGCACGTATCAAAGCATCGCGGCATTCTTCCAGCGCTTTGCGGTGACGGGCGCGAGTCAAGGGCATGGCCGCGCCGGTATCGGCTTTGCTGCAGATCCGCTTTTGAAGTTCCGCAACAAATGCATCCAAACCAGCGCCGGTCTTGACCGAGATGAATTGCGCATCGCCAACCGGATTGGAAAGCAAATCGGCTTTATTGACGACCACCAGCGTATCGCTATCAACCAGCGCTGCTGTGGCTGCATCGCGCGCCGGGTATGTCGCGCCGTCGAAAACTACGATCTTAAGATCGGCGTCGGCGGCACGTGAGCGGGCGCGGCGAATGCCTTCGTCTTCGATGACGTCGCCGGCTTCACGCAAACCCGCCGTGTCAGCAAGCATGACCGCATAGCCACCGAGGTTCATGTGCACCTCGATGACATCGCGCGTGGTGCCCGGAATAGCGGAGACAATCGCGGCTTCGCGCCGCGCCAATATATTCAGTAAACTCGATTTGCCTGCGTTGGGCGGGCCAATGATCGCAACGGTCAATCCCTCGCGGATGTGTTCGCCGCGCCCGCCGTCATCGAGATGTTTCTCGATGCGCTGGCGCAGCTCGCCCACTTCGCCCCAGACTTTGTCTGCGACTTCCGGCGGCAAATCTTCATCGGGAAAATCAATCACCGCTTCAAGATGGGCCAACGCTTGCACAAGACGATGACGCCAGTCGTCGTAGAGTTCTTTGAGCGCGCCGCCCATCTGCCGCAATGCTTGCTTTTGCTGCGCGCGGGTTTCCGCATCGACTAGATCAGCCAAGGCTTCGGCTTGGGTGAGATCCATCTTGTCGTTGGCAAAAGCGCGCCGCGTGAACTCCCCAGGTTCGGCTGGGCGCAGACCTCTGACGGAATTAAGCGCTTCTAAAATACTCTCGACGACCGCGCGGCCGCCGTGAACATGCAGCTCGGCGACATCCTCGCCGGTGAAACTATGCGGTGCCGGAAACCACAACAGCAAGCCGTCGTCGAGTTTCTCGCCGCTGTGCGGATCGATAAATTGCCTGCGCGCGGCTTTCCGCGGCGGCGGTAATGCACTGCCCAATCTCTCAAGAGCGATTTTGGTTTCCGGGCCCGACAGACGAATGACGGCGATACCCGCGCGGCCCATGCCATTTTCGCGCGCACTATCGAGCGGCTCACGCAAAGGGCTGCCTACCTTACCGACCTGCTGCGGACCGCGAAGTTCGACTTCACGGGACACGACGTCTACGCTTTCGATCGGGAACATGCGGAGCGGCCTCTC
>CAITZE010000211.1 GCA_903896775.1 uncultured bacterium | reverse complement strand
GTCGATCACAAGAATCTGGCCCTGCAATACGATCTCCATCATGCCCAGCGCACCCAGGGCAATCTCGGCGAATTCCTCGAAAACAATCTCCCGCTGGTCGGTCACATCCAGGTGGCGGGCGTGCCCGGCCGCCACGAGCCGGACCGCCTGGGCGAGATCAACTGGCACTTCATTTTCGACATGCTCGATGCCCACGGCTACGACGGCTGGGTGGGCGCTGAATATAACCCGCGCGGCGAAACCGAGCAGGGTCTGGGCTGGGCGAGGGACTGGGGCATCGGGCTCGGCATAAAAACCAAGCCCGCGAAGAGCAAACCTTCAGCCAAATAATTTACGGCTAAGCAGCGCGTTTGCGCAGGCCGTCGTCGATCAAGAAGCCTTGGAATGTATTCACACCCAATTCCGCACCCACGGTGAGTGCGCGTGGGTTGTCGACCCTGATCAAAATCGGCTCTACACCGCACTCGATCATATATTTGAAGGTCTTGCCGCGTTCTCTGAGAACGTCTTCGGCGCTTTCGCGCCAAAGCACTTTGGCGTAGCGCGCGCCAATATAATCCAGATCGACCAGCCCCAGGGTCTGCGGGAAGATTTTATCGACACCGATATGCGCGCCCATGGCGTGGATCATGCCGCGCGCGATTTCAAACTCATCGAAATGCTCGACGATATCGGCCTGGCGAAATTCGAATGTCAGCCGCGATAAAGTCTCTTTTGGGGTCTGATCCATGAAGTCGGCGAAGGCGGCAGTAAAGACTGTGACGACGTTGACGTTGATGGAGAACGGCGCGGCCGTCGTCTCCATATGCTTGAAGGCCCGCAGCACAATTTGGTCGAGGACGCGGGTGAAGTCGTTGAACAAAGCACCCGAAGCGCGCATCTCCACATCGATGAAAAGCGGCTTACGCAAAGAATCCATGCTGATGAAGTATTCGTGCATCCACGGCTGAGCTTGGCCGGCGACGTTGCGCACCACAGCCTGATCGCGCATGAAAGCTTTCAGAAATTTGTCCGAGCCGAATTTCTTAAAGGCGTGCAGCACGTTTTCAAGATCTTCGGGCGAAAGCGGGCGCAGCGCCTTCTGCTGATTGACCTCGGGGTCGTTGGCTTTTTGGGCATCGAGCGCGTACTTTGCCACACGTTCGGCGGCCACGCGGTATTGCTCTGTAAGATTGAAGAGCATCACAAAGCGGTTTTGATTGATGGTGCCGAAGTTTTCCGGGCAGTGGCGTTCTACAACGCGCAGCAATTCCACTTTCAAGTCGCGCATCAAGTCCATCAACAGCTGGCCGGAAATCCGCACCATGACCGCGAAGTCTGCCGGCGCGACTTGATAAATCCGGATGCCGCGATGACTCGCAAGCGTGCAAAGGCCGATACCGATCTGCGCGATCATTTCCGGTGTATGTTTGGCTTGCGGGACGGCGCCGCCGAGACTGATCAAAATGAGATGGACGTTTTCGACCGGAGCATGACGCCATTGACTCATATCGTGAACCAGTGCGCGCAAATCATGCGGCTTGGTCAACTCGGCCTTCGGATGCGGCACGACTTTTTGCGGCGTAATTTCAGTCATCGGTGGCCCCCCCACAGGTTCGGCGCGCGGATGCTTATCGGCTCCGTCTGTATCGCCTCACAGTCGATTTGGTAGGAGTCCTGTCACGGGAATGCAATGTGGAATTTGGTAACGGCCTCGTTACGAAGCAAGCGACGCTTTTAACAATTAAACCTTCTACTGCGCGTGGTGTAATGGGTGTGGACAGCGCTATCGGCGGTTCTAATTTTATCCATACCCAAGCAATGGTTTGCTTTCGAAACCAGCGTTTTTATGAAGCGCGCATGGTGGAAATCGTATTTCGCAATGCGTGCTAACTGGAGTCGTTCAACGCGCTTCAGATTGCGTTTGAACACTCTCTAATGTCGGCATTTTTCGCCGCACGCCGGGAACCACAGTTACGGGTATTCCAATTTTGCCGGCAAACTTTCCAGTGACAGCTTCGACGAGGGGGCCAGGCCGTTTGCCCGCTGCAGCGCTTAGTACCAAAATTGAAATCTCGGGATGATCTTTCACGAGCTTGAATAATTCCTCGCGCCGGTTGCCTTTGCGTACGTAAGTCTCAGGGCGACGCCCGGTTTCCTGCACGACACGGAGCGAGTGTAGCTTCAGGATGTTCTCTGCATCTTGCTGCGCTTCCTGCTCCACCATGCCGCTGACGAACTTCCAGTGATGGAAGTCGGTATCGATTTGATACACGTAAAGCAGAGCAACACGTCCGCCGGTCTGGCGCGCCCGCGTGCAGGCATAATGAATCGCAGCCGGGAGTTCTTCGGAATCATCGACGACGATAAGAAAAAGCCGATGCGCTTCCTGGCCGGCGCTGCTTGGCGGCAGTGGCGTGGAAGAGGACGCAGCGTTACTCATGGCGCTCGGGATACTCAACCGGTCTCGGAGTCAAAGCCAGACGCGGCCCAGGCGATGAAGCCGCCTTCCATGCGTTTGATGACTCCTTTGTATCCGGCCGCCACCGCTATTTCGGCGGCCAGTCCGCATCGCCGGCCGCTACGGCAATGAAAGATCAGATGCTTGCCTTGAGGATCAGGGATGTTGGCCGGATTAAACGTCGTCAGCGGCATGAGGATCGCGCCAGGAATATGCGCTTCTTCCCATTCGTCCCCTTCGCGCACATCGACAATCACGGCAGCGTCTTCATCACGCCACTCATTGACCTGCGCGGCTGAAACGTAAAAAACCTGGTTCGGTGGCAACGCCATCACTGTCTCCCGATATGCCCACCGGATGTTTTGGCGGACCGGTGTAGTTTAGGGCAGGCAGGCCCTGTCTGAGAATAGTTACTCGCGCACGACACCGTTAATATGGCCCGCGGAAAAGGAAATTCTATTTTGGTGGTCAAAGGCCGCGTTTGAATGTCAGTTTTAGGCCGCCCCAGAGCCCTTCGGCTTCAAAATAGCGAATGCCCCACAGGCAACCGAAGAGCATCGCCGCCACCGCGATGAAAGAGGTAATCGAGAGGGTCGAGACGCCTGAAAGGCCTTGGCCGAAGGTACACCCCAAAGCCAGCGTGCCGCCGAAGCCCATGAGCGCGGCCCCGATCACGTGACGAAATGCGTCTACGCGGTCTGTGAAAGTTTCCAAAGCCAGATTGCGTGTGAAAGCCGCGGCAATGAAAGCGCCCAATGGTACGCCGACGACAGTCGCCATAGCGAAAAGCGAGCCCGTACGATGTAGAGCAAGAGTCATCAGGAGATCGCCCACAGGTGCAACAAAGTTCAGCGCGCGCTCTCCATCCGTCGCGAGCCAGGCTGCTGGGATCATGAGGCCAATGATGATGCCTGCCGCGAGCTGGTCACGGGCGGCGCGGAACCAAGCGTCCTTCAAGCAAAAGCCGATCAGCCCACCGGCAACGATCACAATGATAATCCAACGAACGGCGGCTGAAGTGAGTCCGACATCAGCGCTGTTCCACCGGATGAGCGCGGCATTAATGGGCACAAGCACCCAGGTTGCGGTAAGGGCTGCCACGATCCCGACGATCAGCACCGTCATGAGGGACTTCAACGAGCCCGCACCCAAGCGAACCAGGGCGCGGTTTACGCAACCGCCGGCCAGCGCCATGCCAAAACCGAAGCACAGGCCTCCCGCCAGCGCCGGCAGCCCCAGGATGTAAGGCGTCACGACAAGGTCTATCTGGATGAGGCCCAAGGAATCGAGCGTTTGCGTGCCAAGCAGTGCGACCCCAGCAGCCAGCATCCAAGCCCGCATGCGGCGCCAGTCGCGCGCAAAGAGGATATCGGCCACGGCTCCCAAAGCGCAGAAGTTGCTGATGAATGCTGCCGCGCCCACAACAGCGCCGATGCCAAGGCCCGCAAGGGCGGATAAAGTGCCGATTGAGACGCTCTCCACTGTTTAGAACTCCTGCCGCATAATGCGGCTCACAGTATCGTGCTTGAAACATGACGCAAGATCAGCCGTCCGATAAACCGATCATCGTAGATGCGCGTGGGCTCAATTGCCCTCTGCCGGTATTGCGCTTACGCAAGCGCTTGAAGGATATCGCGGCGGGTTCCGTTGTTGAGCTCTTGGCCACTGACCGCGCCGCGCTTCGCGACGTGCCGGCTTTTTGCACCGGACAGGGCCACGAAGTCGCACTGGTCGTAGAAGAAGGCGACGGAACTTTGCGTTTCCGGATCCGTAAAATCGGTTCGGCTGCCTAACAATTAAACACAGCTTTTTAGATATGCTGAAAGCGTGATCATTGCGCCTCGAAAATAGTGGACGAAAATATCTAGTCAATTGATTTTACACATTCTTTCAGTTCGGCACAGTTCTTGAATATATCAAATTGGCAATGGCGGCCCGAGTGTTCTCGGGCCGCCATTTTGTGCTGTCCGAAGTTCAACGCAAGAACGTCGGGCTTTACGGTCCGTGTTTCCTGGGAGGGAGTGCACGGGCTTCACCCTGGGAGGACTATTGATGGGTTCAAACGTCTTTTTCATCATGACCGGCGCGGTCATGGTGTTTGCTATGCATGCCGGCTTCGCATTTCTTGAGGTCGGCACGGTGCGCAAGCGCTCGCAGGTCAATGCGCTTGTAAAAATTCTGGTGGATTTCGCAGCTTCAACCGTCGCCTATTTTTTCATCGGCTATAGCTTTGCTTATGGTGTGAGCTTTTTACACAGCGCCCAGATCATCTCGGGCGGCGAGGGCGGCAACTTTGCGCCGCAAGGCTACGACCTCGTGAAGTTCTTTTTCTTGGCCACATTCGCAGCCGCTATCCCTGCGATCATTTCCGGCGGTATCGCCGAGCGGGCCAAGTTCTATCCGCAGCTCATGGCGACCCTCGTGATCGTCGCTCTGGTCTATCCTTTATTTGAAGGCATGGCCTGGAACGGCAATTTCGGTTTTCAGGACTTCATGGAAGCAACCTTCGGCGCGAAATTTCATGATTTTGCCGGCTCCGTGGTTGTTCACGCAGTAGGCGGATGGATCGCCCTTGGCGCCGTTATTCTCCTCGGCAATCGCAAAGGGCGTTACCGCAGTGACGGCACGCCCGTGGGCATGCCGCCCTCTAATATCGTCTGGTTGGCGCTCGGTGCTTGGATTTTGTCTGTAGGCTGGTTTGGCTTCAATGTAATGAGTGCCCAGAAGCTTGAGGGCGTATCAGGCCTCGTCGCCATGAACTCGCTGCTGGCCATGGTCGGCGGCATCCTATCGGCGCTTGTGGCGGGCCGTAATGACCCAGGCTTTGTGCATAACGGTGCCTTGGCAGGTCTGGTGGCGATTTGCGCAGGGTCGGATGTCGTTCACCCTGTTGGCGCGCTAGCGATCGGCGTCATTGCGGGAGCGGTCTTTGTGTTCGCGTTCAACTTTCAGCAAAACCGCCTGCGCATCGACGACGTATTGGGCGTGTGGCCCTTGCACGGCCTGTGCGGCACGTTGGGCGGCGTTCTGTGTGGGGTATTCGGCCTCGAAGCCTTGGGCGGCATGGGTGGGGTGACGTTTGCCTCTCAGCTGGTAGGCACGCTCGTTGGCATCACTATTGCGGCAATCGCGGGCTTTACTGTCTACGGCACGCTGAAGGCCGTGTTCGGCATTCGCCTTAGTGAAGAGCACGAGTTCCTCGGCGCCGATATCGCGATCCATAAGATCTCATCGACACCGGAAGACGATATGCGAGTCTAAAAACGTGGGAGGAGGCGGATGAGCGATCTTCCGCCTCTTTTCCGCGATTAGCGGTGTTCGACGTCCCGGTAGCGATATTGCAAAGCCACCATGAGCGCCTTTACCGGGCGGAGCGAGAAGCCTACGACCAGGGCGATGAACGCGGGCCATATCAAAATATGTACCCACAACGGCGGCTCGACTTTGGTCTCGAGCAGGAGCGCCAGCACGGCCGTTATGATGCACAGTGGCAGCATGATGAAAAAGGCCGGTCCATCGCCGGTGTCGTTTCCCGCGAACTGTAGCCCACATTTGGAACAAGCCGGCGCGATCCGCAGGTAACCGTCGAACAGCTTACCCTTGCCGCAGCGCGGACAGCGTGCACCAAGAGCGGCGACCCATAATGGAACGCCGGGACGTGCACTGTCGGGGGGATTGCTCAAAGCGGCCTCCTTCGATTGAAGGTGTCACGAGTGTAAACAAAAAGGGCCGGTATGAACCGGCCCTTTTTTCTCGGGTATCTGATCGGCTTAGCCGCCGAAGGTACGAACGGGGAGGCCCAGGAGCCAGTAGACCCAAACGAACAGGAACAGCCACACCACGTCGACAAAGTGCCAGTACCAGGCCGCAGCCTGGAAACCGATGTGCTTGTGCGGGGTGAACTGGTTCTTGGCGGCGCGCACGCCACAGACGAACAGGAAGATGGTGCCGACGAAGACGTGGAACCCATGGAAACCTGTCGCCAGGTAGAAGGTCGAAGGATAGACGCCGTCGGTCAGCTTAAAACTGGCGTGGCTGTATTCGAAAGCCTGAAGGCTCAAGAACAGCGCACCTAAGGCAGCCGTCAGGAATGTCCAGCGCGCAGCGGCTTTGTTATCGCCGCGTTCGATGAAGATATGCGCGCGGGTCACGGTGCCGCCCGAGGTCAACAGGATCACGGTGTTGAAGAAGGGCAGTTCCCAGGCGTCGAGCGGGACAATGCCCTGCGGCGGCCATTGCAGCGTGTCGGTCGAGAAGCCGAGCGCGTTATGGAAGAAGGCCCAAAAGAACGCGACGAAGAACATCACTTCCGAAGCGATGAACAGCGCCATACCCAGGCGCAGGCCGTGGCTGGTCTCTTCGGTATGAGCGTGTTCGACGATCGATTCTCTGATGACGTCACGCCACCACATCGCCATCGTGAAGATGATCATGGCAAGGCCCGGCACGATCTTGAAGACGCCGAGATTTTCCATCCCGAACACGGGGATCTTGTGGAAGTACATGACCGCGCCAATGGCGGTCACGAGGGCCGAGAAAGAGCCGACCACCGGCCAGGGACTCGGACTGACCATGTGAAACGGATGTTTGGTGGCGTGGGCGCTCATCTGAACCGTCCTTTTGCTCGTTAGTTGATCTTCGCTGCGCCGTCCCACGGCGCTTGCGTAACCTTGGTTTAGGAACTTTTTTTAATCTCAGTAGAATCGGTCTCTGGTACACCGTCGAGTGATCGAAAAAAGGTATAGGACAAAGTGATTGTCCGCACTTCGTCAGCTGTCTTGTCTTTCACCAGCGCCGGATCGATAAAAAACGTCACTCCGAGTTGGGCACTCTCTTTGGGACGCAAAACCTGTTCGTGGAAACAAAAGCATTCCATTTTATTGAAATACTGGCCGACCTTCTGGGGGGTAACATTGAATGTAGCCGCGCCGATTGTCTCGTGGTCCGAAAGATTGGTGGCACGGAAGAATACCGTTTTGGTCTCGCCGAGGTTCAACGCCACGGATTTTTCCAGTGGTTCGAATTTCCACGGTAATTGTTTGTCGGTATTGGTATCAAAGCGCACCGTCATTCCGACATCGGTGGTTTTTTCCGGCGCCGAGGTTGCAACCCGCGTGGTCCCGCCG
>CAITZE010000210.1 GCA_903896775.1 uncultured bacterium | reverse complement strand
TCACCAGGTTGAGACGGCCGACTTTTTCGGTCACCAGAATGCGGCCATCGGGCAGGAACGACATGCGCCAGGGCAGATCAAAACTTGCCACCTGGGTCATGGTAAAAGGCGGGTTATTGTCGGGCGCCAGCGTGCCGGCATTGATCTGGGCCAGCACTGTGGTGGACGACAACGCCAGAAGCGCCGCCGATATCGCAAATTTTTTCATTTGTTTTCTCCCTGCTCGCCTCGCAGGGCGGCGCTCCAAATCCAAGCCTAGGCAATTGCCCCCATCGGGTCAAAAGTGGACGCACCGGCCAAGCCCCGCGGCACACCTTTATTTACAATCGGGACTCGTGATATATACGAATATATCACGACAAGGGCGTGATTGTATTGCGAAATTTTTGGGGGACTCCAATGAAGCGATTGATGCAAGCGGCCTTGGCCGCGAGCAGCCTTGTGTGCGTATCGGGCGGCGGCGCCTTTGCGCAAGTCACTCAGCTGGCGAGCGCCGGCGACAGTTCCGGCGGCATAGAATCTGTGATCGTCACGGCCCGTTACCGGCAGGAAGACGCGCAGCAAGTGCCGCTGTCGCTGTCAGTGGTGAATTCCAATTTGCTGGATACGACCTCAACCTACAACACCGGGCAGATCGCCCAGCTGGTGCCGAGCCTGAATTACAGCTCTCCCAATCCCCGCAACACCGCCTTTACCATCCGCGGCCTGGGCAGCAGCGTTGTCGCGGTCTCACAGGCCAATGACGGCCTGGAGCCAGGCGTGGGCTTTTATGTGGATCAGGTTTATCACGCCCGACCCGCCACGGCGGCGTTCGATCTCAATGATGTTGATCACGTCGAAGTGCTGCGCGGCCCTCAGGGCACCCTGTTTGGAAAGAACACCACGGCGGGCGCCATAAATGTCGTCACCAAGGGCCCCAGTTTTGATACGGCGTTCGATGGAGAAGCCTCGGGCGGTACTTATGGCTATGCCCAGGTCAAAGGCTCAGTCACCGGTGCGCTGATTGATGACGTCCTGGCGGCGCGGCTTTCGATCGCCGCTACAACGCGCAGCGGCGTCATCAAAAACGTCACCACCGGCGGCACCGACAACACCGTGGGCGATTTCGCCATTCACGGCCAGCTGCTTTATCGCATTACGGAAGATCTCAGCTTTCGCCTGTCCACCGACTACAGCCTGTTCCAGGCCCGCTGCTGCACTCAGGTCTTCTACACGGTTGGCACCACCCTCAAACCGGCGGCGTCGCAATATCCAGCCCTGGCGGCGGGCAAGAATTACACCCCGCCCAGCATCAACCCCTATGCGCGCCTGACCGACATAGATGCGCCGGTCAAGACCAACACCAATGAAGGCGGAATCTCGGGAATTGCCGATTGGAATCTTGGGCCTGCGACGCTGACGTCGGTCAGCGCCTGGCGCTATTGGAACTGGGACGCGGCCAATGACCGTGACTATACCAGCCTGTCCATCCAGACCTTGCAGCACATTCCCTCACGCCAGGATCAATATAGCGAGGAGCTGCGCATATCTTCCAACGGCACGCAGACCTTGGATTATACCGCCGGACTTTACTATTTCACCCAGACCATCAAGGGCGAACCGATCACCCAATATGGGCCGGCGGCGACCTATTGGCTGCTGGGCCTCCCGCCCGCCAATCCCGCCAACCTGCTGGATGGTTATGGCACCGATGGACACACACGCTTCACCACCAGCAGCTATGCCGCGTTTGGCGAAGCGACCTGGCATGTGGTGGAAGGCCTGAACCTGACGGGCGGTATGCGTTATACCTACGAAGACAAGAATGGCAGCTATGCCTCGACCGTCTATGGCGGCCTTCAGACCACTGACGTCACGCTCATCAACAAGCAATTGTCCATCCTGCGGCCGCAATCCTACATTGCGGCGGTCTCCAATGGCAGCGTGTCGGGCCGCGTCCAGGCTTCGTACAATCTCACCGACGATGTGATGGCCTATGCCAGCTACGCCAATGGCAGCAAGTCTGGCGGCATCAACATGTCGGGCCTGCCGCTCAATGCCGCCAATCTGCCGGCGCTCGCGACTGCCGTGATCAAGCCGGAAAACAACATCACTCTTGAAGGCGGCTTCAAGACCCAGTTCTTCGACCGTGCGCTGCTGTTCGACATCGATTTGTTTGACACCTCGGTGCAAAATTTCCAGACCAATGTGGTGGATACCGGACCGGGCGCCTTGCGCGGTTATCTCGCCAATATTGAAAAGGTGCGCGTCAAGGGCGTCGAAATCGATAGCCAGTTTAAACTGGGCGAGTATTTCACCGGCCACGCCGCGTCGTCCTGGACCGATGGCCGCTATGCTTCCTACACGAGAT
>CAITZE010000209.1 GCA_903896775.1 uncultured bacterium | reverse complement strand
GTGGCGGCGACGCATTTGTCCATGTGCCCATCTTGCCGCGCCAGTCTTGTCGCCGCTGAAGCCGTCGGTGGGGTCTTGCTTGAAGACATTTCGCCGGAGCCGATTTCAGAAACGCTCCTTGCTGGGGTTTTGTCCCGCCTCGATCTTGCTTGAGATAGATCGCCTGTATCATCGCAGACGGAAACAAAATCCCTGTTTGGAACGCCGCTGCCGCGGTGCGTCCTCGCTTACCTGCCGGAAGATTTGAACAAGCTGCGCTGGCGGTGGTTGTCACCAGGGGTGAAATACGCCGATGTGCTGAAGGACGCCGGTGGAGTCAGGCTGGAGCTGATACAAACCGCGCCCGGCGCGGCGATCACGCCGCATGGTCCCAGCGGCGAAGAGCTTACGGTCGTCCTAAGCGGTGGCTACCGCGATGGTAACGCGCAATTCCGGCGTGGCGATATCCAATCGGTGGACGAAAATGTTATCCATGAACCTGTGACCGACACCGATGGCGGATGTCTATCGCTTCTCATGATTTCCGGACCGCTCAAACCGAGATCATTGGTTGCGCGTATATTCTGCTATTTGACTGGATTCTAGCCGGCGGCTTCTCAAGGCGTCCGGAGTCTACCTTGGCGATTGGTACCGGCTCGGCATATGCTGACGTTGGCGACCGGTGATCGGCCGCGCAATGTACGAAGGCCAGTATGTCCGGTCTGCCGGAATCAAAACCCAAGCCTGTTGCAGATAACAGCCAGATGGATCACGCCGGTGTCTGGGCGGCCATGAGCCATGAAATCCGCACGCCGCTGATGGGCGTCGTCGGCATGTTGGAAATTCTCTCGCGCACGTCTTTGACTGACGAACAGCGTCGCATCATTGCCACGGTGGGGCAATCCTCTAGTGCACTCATGCGGATTGTTGATGACGTGCTTGATCTCGCCAAGCTCGAATCCGCGCGTTTGACTCTCGCACTCGTCGCGACCGATTTGGTCGATCTGCTTGAAAACTGTACGGAGTTACTCGCGAATCAGGCCGAGACTAAGAACTTAGCCATTACCTGTGAAGCCGCGTTCGATGTGCCGCGGGTGGTATGCGACGCGTTGCGATTGCGCCAGGTGCTTCTCAACCTCGGCATGAACGCGATTAAATTCACCGATGCCGGCAATATAGCGCTGAGTGTGGAAGTGACGAGCGCGAGAGCAGAAGACGTGGATCTGCGTTTTACCGTTTCCGATTCCGGTATTGGCATTCCCTCTGAACTCCACGCTTTTCTTTTTGAGCCATTTTCACAGCTTGGCGTCACGCCGGCGCGAGGGTTGGGTGGGGTCGGCTTAGGCTTGGCCATTTGCCGAAACCTTGTTGAGGCCATGAACGGAAAGATCACCGTGGAAAGTACGCCTGGTCAGGGCACGCGGTTTCACGTCGATGTGAGTTTTCAGAAAGTTTCCCCGGACTTCGATGCCGCCGCGCCCCCTAAGCTGGACGGCTTTTCAGTCATTGCTGTAGACGCTGGTGAGCCGGCTTTACAGGTCGCGCTGCGTTATCTCGAAAGCGCGGGCGCGAAAGTGCGGTGTGTGACGGCTTTGAATGATTTGGCGGGAAATAATCTCGCCGCTTTACAGAGTCGCACAGGCATGGACGACGGCAACGTTGTGGCTCTCATTGGGCCTAGCGCCGAGTCTGAAGACGTCGAAGCTGCCACGTCCGCACTCCGATCTGGAGCATCGACCGCTAAAGTACCTGTAATTTGGTTACATCCGCGCGCGGTTGGCGGAGCGCTTACTTTGGCCCGTCGGGGTGTGCGTGCTGTGCGTGCTCATCCTTTGCGCCGCGCTGCGCTCATGAACGCGATTATCGGCGCGGGCATGCCGGCCGGCCTTGATCCTGCTCCTGTATTGACGCGCAGGCTTATGGCCGAACCGGGCGGCAACGGCTTTGGTGATGAAGATTCCGCAGCTGCCGCCCGCGCTGAAGGGCGCGTAATCCTGGTGGCCGAAGACAACATCGTCAACCAACAGGTCTTACGCCAGCAATTGGCAATTCTCGGGTTCGATTGCGATATTGCCGGTGGTGGGGCGGCGGCGCTCCAAGCTTTGCGCGAGCGATCCTATTTAGTGCTGCTGTGCGACTGTCATATGCCCGGGATCGATGGCTTCGAATTGACACGCTTGATTCGCGTTAATGAGAAGTCAGGCGGCACGCGTCTGCCGATCATCGCAATTACAGCGAATGCTATGCCCGGCGAACCGGAACGATGCAGGGCTGCCGGCATGGACGATTATCTGGCAAAGCCAATCGAGATCAGGGGCCTTCAAGACGCGCTGGAGCGCTGGCTCGATCCCAACTGGCATCCACTGTCGCTTAAAAGCATGTCGGTTGCCACGCCGCAGCAGGTAACGACTTCGAGCAACACTTCTTCACCGACTGTCGATCTCAGAAATCTCAAAGCTGTCTTTGGCGACGATGCGACGCGCTTGAAGCCTGTGCTCGATCAATGGCGTGCGGTAATTGAAGAGTCTTCCGAAGATTTGCGCCGTGCCTTGGGCGGGGCGCGGTGGGACGAGGTCAATGCGGCAGCTCATCGAATCAAAGGCAGCGCGGGCATTGCCGGAGCTCACGGCCTATCGGCAGCAGCTCATGCCTTGGAAACCGCACTCCTTACGAATGATACAGACAGCATCACCCGCAGCGCAGTGCGCGTATTAGACTATGCTGCGAGTGCGCTTCAGGATATTCGGACTTAAGCCGCGTTCTCGGCGAGCCCAGCATCGGGCGTCACCAGATAGCCGGTGCCGCGAATCGTTTTGATGATCGCGGGGCGTTTGGGATCGCCTTCGATCTTATGCCGCAAACGTGTAATCAGCACATCAATACTGCGATCCAGCGGATCCCAGGACTTTTGCAAGACTGCCGCCATAAGGCTTTCACGGCTCTGAACGTGGGCAGCGCAACGTACAAGATGAGCCAACAGCCGGCATTCGTTGCCGGTAAGCAAGGTCTCAGCGCCGTCGCGGGCGCGGAATAACCCTGCGCTTTCATCCAGTGTGCAGCCGTGAAAGGCGAGGACTTTTTGTCCCGCTGCCGGATGCGCGTGGTGGCGCGGGACGGTGAGATTATCTGCCAGCGCACCTGTGCGGCGCAAAACGCTGCGGATGCGGGCCAGCAATTCGCGCTCTTCGAAAGGCTTCGTTACATAATCGTCGGCGCCGCATTCGAGGCCGACGACACGGTCGACGGTTTCATTGCGTGTGGTCAGAATAATGATTCCCACCGCGTGCTGTTCGCGCAAATGACGGGTCAGTGCAAAGCCGTCTTCACGTGGCAGGCGTAAATCCATAATCACGAGGTGAACCGTATCGTTCACGAGGACGCTGCGCATCTCGCTGCCGTCACGGGCAAGCGTGACGCGATAACCTTCACCGCGCAGATAAATCTCGAGGACTTCCCGAACAAAAGGGTCGTCCTCAACCACGAGGATATGGGGTTGTTTGGCCGGCGCTTGAAATTGCGCTGTCATGTCAGGCATGGACATCGGTGGTCTTTGCCTTCCGGGCCGAATAACGCTGCAAGTTCTCAGTATCGGAGATTATACAACCTACGATACTATTTTCTATCCCTGGTTGAAAGCCTTCCGGGTATTTATTACAATCCTTGTGCTCTTCTACTATTAGGCGAGTGCATAAGAAGAGGCCCGATGGGCGGCACGCTCCCCAGCCGAATTCTTGTCATCGATGATGATCCCTTTGTTCGCAGTGTTGTACAGGCAGCACTGGAAGGAGCGGGAGCAACACTGAAGATCTGCGCCTCGGGAGACGAAGCAATTACCGCCGTTGTCGCTTTTCGCCCAAGCCTTGTCCTTTTGGACTTTGTGATGTCCGGCATGGATGGCCGGATCACATGGCACGCTCTGCGGGCGCGTTTGAATGGCGCTTCCATTGCATTGCCGGCGGTGATTTTTTTAACGGCGAAACGTGACATGGCAGACGAAGCCGCTGCGCTCGGCGCCATCGGGGTTCTCGCCAAGCCGTTTAACCCAGCGACCCTCGTAGACGAGCTTTGCAGAATGCTGGGCAATGCTCCCGCGGGTAGAACTGCCCCTGTAAATCGCCTGGAGGGCGTGAGTGCGGAATTTCAACGCAGCCTGCCATCCACAGCTGACGCGATCGAATCGCTTTGGAGCGACATACGGGGACGCGGGTGGCATCACGAAGCCGCCGAGGCCTTACGTGCAAAGGCGCACAGCCTCGCCGGATCGGCTGGCCTCTTCGGTCGCCACGCACTCGGCAGCGTGGCCGAAGACGCCGAGCGCCTTTTGCTGAATGCTCTAAAGCTGGCGCATGCACCGGACGGTTATGAGCTGCAAAAAATTGGAGCCGTAGTCGCGGCGCTGATCACAAGTTGCAGGCAATAAAAAACCCCTGACGCCGCAAGAGCGTCAGGGGTTGCTTAAGCGAGAGCCGGTTTAGCGGATGTCGCGCAGATGGGTCTGCGGAAGTACGACAATGCCGACCAAGAATGTGAACAAGGCAAAGCCAATCGGATAGTAGAGGCCGGAATAGATATTGCCGGTCGCAGCCACAATGGCGAAGGCCGTGTAAGGCAGGAAGCCGCCGAACCAACCGGTACCGATGTGATAGGGCAGGCTGAGCGAGGTATAGCGGATGCGGGCGGGGAAGAGTTCCACCAGCAAGGCCGCCATTGGCCCATAGACCATCGCGGCGAGAGACATGATCCCCACAAGGATCAGCAGTACGAGCGGGATGTTGATCTTGTCGCTATCGGCTTTAGGCGGATAGCCGGCGCTCGAGATCAACGCTTGAGCCTGCTTTTCCCAATCGGCGCGCTGTGCCTTCAAATCGGCGGGGGCGAGGCCCTCGCCTTTGAAAGACGGCAGAGCTTGATCGCCGACGCGCAGCTCGGCAACCGTTCCGGCGGGTGCATCCACCGGCGAGTAATTCACGCCGGCTTTTGCCAAGAACGAGCGCGGAATATCGCACGATGAGCTGAAGGTCTTGTTGCCGAGCACGTCGAACTGGAACGAGCAATCATTTGGATCGGCAAAGACTGTTACGGGCGAAGTCGCTTGTGCTTGGTACATCACTGGGTTCGCGGCCCAGGTCAGCGCCTTGAACAGAGGCAGGTAGAATATGACGGCTAAGAGGCACGCGGCCATCATGACCGGCTTACGGCCGACACGGTCCGACAGCCAGCCGAAGAAGACGTACAGCGGCGTCGAGATGATCAGGCCAGCGGCCATCAGCACGTTCGACAAGGCTTCGTCGACCTTCAATACGCGTTGCAGGAAGAACAACGTGTAGAACTGCGAGGCATACCAGATCACGGCTTGGCCGATGATGGCGCCGCACAGCGCGATCAAAATGATCTTGAGGTTCTTCCAGTTCCCGAAGGCATCTTTCAGAGGGGTCTGGGTGGCTTTGCCGGACGCCTTCATCTTCAGGTAAACCGGGCTTTCATTCAAGCGCAGCTGAATCCACATGGTGATGCCCAGCAAAATGCTCGACATCAGGAAGGGGATACGCCAGCCCCAATCGCCGAACACGCTTTCACCAATGATCATGCGCGTGCCGTAAATGACGGCGAGGCTGAGCGACATGCCGACCGTGGCTGTCGTCTGAATCCAGCTGGTGTAGGAACCGCGGCGGTTAGCCGGCGAGTGTTCGGCCACATAAATCGCCGCGCCGCCGTAGACTCCACCGACCGATAGGCCTTGCACCATACGCAAAGCAACCAGCACCCACGGGGCTGCAGCTCCGATTGTTTCATAGCCTGGCAATAGGCCGACGCCGAACGTAGCTGCACCCATCAGCAACAACGTGACGATGAAAGTGTTTTTACGACCCCACAGATCGCCCAAAGCACCGAACACGATAGCGCCGAAGGGGCGCACTGCAAAACCCGCAGCAAAAGCCAAAAGGGCCAAAGTAAAGGCGGTCGCTTCATTGACGCCCGCGAAGAAGTGCTTGCCGATCACGCTCGCCAGCGAACCATACAGGAAGAAATCGAACCATTCGAACACGCTGCCGATGGACGATGCGGCAATCACCTTGAAATCTTCACGTGTCACGGGCGCGTTAGCGGCCGCGTGTGCAGAAACAGAAGAAGTTGTTTCGTCGGTCATGGAATATCTCACCTGATGATTGGCATGACGGCCAGTGGGCCGGACCTGCCTTTAAAAGCGAAAAAAATAATAGTGTCGGTCGTCAGAATGTCCGCCATTCCTCGGCAGGGCGAATCCGCTCCATGCGGCGTTCACCCAGCATCAATAAATTGCGGTCCCCAGCTTGATCTTTCAGCCGCGATCTATACCCATCGCTGGCCTTCTCCCCTCGGTCCGAAAAGAGCACTTTCGGGCCGGTCTCAACGCGTCAATGATCGATAATCCGGCGCTTCCGAAGATGCAAGGACTTACGTATGGTCAGGAACTAAACCAGAACGTGATAGCCTCCTGACGACGCAATCATGCGGGTATGGTGCAGTGCGAAGATCGCCTTCGTCTGTATGCTAGCAGTGTAGAATCCGCGTCCCATATTGCGGTGATGATGTCTGTGCTTCGTCGCCCAATTCGCGTTTTGATTCTCTCGCTGGCTTTCGCGCTTCCGCTGGCTTCGGGCGCACGCGCGCAAGTGCAAACACCGTCTTCCTGTAGCTGCACGTGTTTCGATGGGCGGCCGCAGAGCATCTGCACTAACCCGGCCGAGACTTCGATCTGCACCCCCGATATCTGCCCACCAAAGTCGCTGGTCTTGGCTCCCATACAGCCTATGCCGGTGCAGCAGAAAGTTTGCACGTCCCAACTGGTGTGGAACGACAAGACAAATCAGTACGAAATGAAGGAAGTCTGTAGGTAGCCTACTTCTACAGCGAACGGGTTTCGGCGTTCGGAGGCACCAGAGCATTTGAGGGTGTGACCCCACGCGGCGGCGTTACGTTACGTACCGGCGGCGCGATTTTCTTAACTGACTGCACTTTGCAGCGCTGGCCGCGAATAGCGATGTAACTGAAGCGGTCGAAATTGCCGGCGCCGTCGCTGGGAAGCAATCTGACACCCATAGCGAAGGCAAGTCCGTCACAGGGTGACAGCAAGTCGACGCGATACCATTGGCGGTCGCTTCCTTCGACGTATAGCAACGAGTCTGTGTCGGCATGCCAACTATAAACGCCGTGATGCTGAATGAAGTGGATTTGCGCTTCAGGTTCGTTCGCCGCCGGTGCTGGGAATACATAGGAAACACGCTCGCCGCTACAGGCCGTCAGAATGAAGCCGACTGCGAGCGTAAAAAATAATTTATGAACCGTAAGGCTTCGCATAGATCCTCCCGAGATCCGTTTTGGCTTAAGCCATCTTATCTAAGACGTCGGACGAGCCATAAATATGCGCAAGCCGACCAAATTATTTTGGCCGTGGCCTTCAAGCTTTTCAAACCAAGGACTTAGACGCAGCGATCTTTTAACGCCACATGCGTCTCAAGATGCCGTCTTTCACAACAAAGTGGTGATAGAGCGCAGCGCCGACATGCAGGGCGAGTAGGGCGTAAAGAACGTATTGCCCGTAGTCGTGCAGATTTTGAGACGTGACCGAAAGAACGCGATCAAGCGGCACCACCCTCGGCAGGTCGAATAAACCGGCAATGGAAATGGCGCGGCCGCGCGCCGCCAGTCCAATATAACCCGTGACCGCAAGGGCCAGCAGCGTCAGATAAAGTAGACCATGCGTTGTAGCCGCAGCTATTTTTTGGCTTTGCGGCATGGCCTCGGGGAGCGGGGGGGCGGGGTGCGTCATGCGCCAGACGATGCGAAAAATCACCACGACAAAAGCGATGAAACCCAGAGACTGATGAATGAGCAGCGCCGTCCGGGTTAATTCCGCGCTATCGGCGTACACCGAAACCAAGCCAAAGATGACGGCGACCAAGATCGCAAGGGCCGTAAACCAGTGTAGAAAAATTGCTACAGGTCCGAACTTCTCGTTGGGCGGCTGCATGCTAAAGTGTCCCCCTATTCAAGGTGACGGTAATCGGGGAGGAAACGGAGTGTCACTAAAAATCTCATCCACGGGCGCGCAACTTTTCGTGTGCTTGTTCATGTTTGTTGCCGTCATATCCGTGTGGGGAGCGCCCAAGCGGTCAATTGGGCGAAAGTGCCGGCTAAAAAAATCATGCTGCTCTATCCGGCGCAAACGTCGTTTGAGCGTTTGATGTCGCAGGAGCGCCACAGCGGCCGGAAGAGATTTCTCGAAGGAAAGAACTGTTTAGCCTGCCACGGCGATATCGATGAACATCCGGTCGGAGAATCGTTGGTTCACGCTGAGCCCGCGAAAGAGCCCACACCGATTCTCGGCAAGCCCGGATTCCTCGATCTGCAAGTACAAACTGCCCATGATGCGGAGAACCTTTATGTGCGCTTGGAATTTGATCCGGGTAAGCAGCCCGACGCCGGCATGGATAAGGACTTCGAAACCAAAGTCTCAATGATGATGGACGATGGCACTGTACCTGACTCCGCCCGGGCCGGATGCTGGGTTGCGTGCCACGATGATGCGGCGAGCATGGCGCGGGGCAAAGACACCGTTACCAAATATCTATATTCCTCGCGTATTCCTGGTGGTGGGGGTGACATCAAAACCCCGGAAGATTTGGAAAAGATGAAAGCCGCCGGCGAGTACCTTGAGTATTGGCAGGCCCGTCTCAATCCCGGCGCGAAGCCAGTCGCGGTCGACGGCTACGTCCTCGATAAGCGCGCCGCAAATACCGACCCGGTTGTAAAAACCGAAGCGACGCGCAGCAAAGCGGGCGTGTGGGCTGTGATCTTTACGCGCAAGCTCATGGCCGGTGCCGGGCATAAAGATATTGTGCCGGGCAAAACCTATACGATCGGTTTCTCGGTCCACGCCGGTCATACCGCCAAACGGTTCCACTACGTGTCTTATGAAAGAACGCTAGTGCTCGACGACGGCAAAGCAGACTTCGTCGCTACGGCGAACTGAATAATGAAAAAAGCCGCCTCGCAGTGCGCGAGGCGGCTCTCTTCAGAAATACGCAGATCGTTTTAGGGACGCCGCGGCGCACCTTCGCGATCGAAGCCACCGCGTTCGGAACCAGGATCGCCGCTGGGCGGATACTTCGCCGCAATTTTCTCGTCGATATCGATGCCGAGGCCGGGTTTGTCGTTGGAATAGCGAATACCTTTGCGGATTTCCGGGCAGCCGGGGAAGAGCTCCTGCAGCTGTTCGGAGAACGGGCGGCCTTCGCAAATGCCGAAGTTATTGATCGACAGATCGACATGCAAATTAACCGCATGCCCCACCGGCGAAACGTTTGCTGGGCCGTGCCAGGCAGTGGTCACGCTAAAGAATTCGCAGACATGCGCGACTTTACGGGCCAGATTGAGCCCGCCTGCTGCCGAAATATGCATACGCATGATGTCGATATCGCGGTTTGCTACCAGCGGCAGCCATTCGTTCTGATTGACGAACAATTCGCCCATGGCGATACCGATGGAGCTTTGCTGGCGCACGACGTGGTACCAGCCGCAATCTTCAGGCGCGAAAATATCTTCCATGAAGAACGGCCGATATTGTTCGACCGCTTTGGCCAGCATTACGCCGCCGCGCGCCGTGGGCCGCTCGTGCACGTCGTGCCCGATCTCAATATCCCAGCCGATCTTATTGCGGACGTATTCAAAGGCGTCGCAGAGGCGCTTGATGTATTCGACGTCGTTGCCGCGTCCGCCGGGCAATGGACCTTCGGTCGGGGCCTCTTTCCGCGCGCGCGGGTCGATTGTTCCGCCGCCGGCTGAGAGGGGCTGACGTCCGCGTCCGCCGCCTTCGCCGCCGCCTTCACCGCCGCCGCCCGCGAGATAGATGCGGAAGTGGTCATAGCCGTCTTCCATCATCTTGCGGATTTGGTCTTCCATGATCTGCGGCGTGCGGGCTTGAATGTCACCCAGCATGCGCAAGCCGGTGCGCACTTTACCGCCGAGCAGCGTGTAGACCGGCACACCGCAGCGTTTACCGAGAATGTCCCACAACGCGCCATCGATAGCGGCCATGGCGTTATTGGCGTCGACATTGCCGCGCCAATACGGCGCGATCCACAACTCCTGCCAGATCTTTTCAATCTCGTCGGCATTACGATCGATCAGCATCGGCTTGAAGTATTTTTCGATCATTTCGGCGACGATAGTCGGGCGCTCGGCATGAGTGCCGCAGCCGATCCCGTATAGTCCGGCTTCGCTTGTGTAGATTTTGCAGTTGATGTTGCTGGTGCCGTTCACCTTGGTGACGATCACTTTGATGTCTTTAATCTTGAGCGGCGGCATGCCGCCGGCGCGTGCGCGTTCACGCGCGGTCTCGGCTGGTTGCGGCGCAGCGGCTTTTGCTTGCGCGATTGATTCCTTGACGGCTGCGAGACTTGCAACGCCCGCTGCGCCCAAGGTCAGGGCTCTAAGTGATTCACGTCTATCCACAGGTATCCTCCCCAGAAATTGCGGGCATGTTTGCCGATCGTTTTTTCACGCTAACGATGATTGGCCGCCGCCCTATACCGGCGGAATGTTAGCGCGCTTATTCAACGCGTACTGGAAAAATAAATGGCGCAGTGCACATTGACTAAACCCTTGATTTAAGAACTCTGATTTGAATCTGAAAAGGGCAGTCAAAATGCCTTTCGATTCGCAAGGCCGGGTTCTTGCGGCCAATTTTCGCGGGCCACGGAACGACAGGCTGTGTAGGAATCTGATATGAAGGACGTCCTGATGAATGCCGAAGCTCGGCTGTGGTGGGGAAGTTTGTAGGATGGTCAGTGAGCAGAGCGGCAGCACGTCAGCCACCATCGATCATTGCTTGGCCGCCTTACATCAAGACAACAGCGCCGAAGCCCATCATCAGCTTGGGAGCGCTTATGCCGCGATTTATAATTTCGACGCAGCGGAGGCAAGCTACCGCACGGCGCTGAAGATCAATCCCGACTTCGCACCTGCCCTATACGATCTCGGGGTGTTGCTGCACTACCACGGCGATCGATCTTTTGAAGCCGTGCGTTTTCTGGAATGGGCGCGAGCCGTAGCGCCTGATCACATCGAGGTGCACCGCGTTCTGGGCAGCATCTTTCGTAACTTCGGCGTTTTACCCAAGGCCCTCGAGTCATACAAAGCTTACGTAAAGTGCCTGCCTCAATCGGCGCACGCACATGTGAAGCTAGGGGCGCTCTACAGCGAAGGCTGGATGCATGACGAGGCCATAGCCCATCTGCGCGAAGCGATACGCTTGGATACAACGAACAGCACGAAAGCGCGTTTTGAATTAGCTGATGCTTTACTGCGCGCGAAGAAACCAGATTTTGCGCGGAAACAATATGCCGATGCGATGGCGCATCAAACGGTCGCGACATTTAAAGCAAGGTCGGCTGCCGCGCGCTTCAGCGTTTTATTGATATTGGGCCCAGGTTACGTGAACACGCCCTATGGCCACTTGGTGGCAGGCCGTGATTACGATGTTCACATTCTGCCGTTACTCGAGAGTCTCTATTACGATATTCCAGCCATTCGCGCTCGCGTCGACGTTGTGGTGAACCTCATATCTGGTGCTGAGCGCAGCGAAAATATCCTGCTGACGGCCGCGGTGTTATTTAAGCATCTGGGTTTGCCTGTGGTGAACCATCCGCAACGTATATCCATGACCGACCGCGCGACGATCGCCCAGCGTCTAGCGCATATCCCTGGGTGCCGCATAGCGCGGTGCATACCAGTCAGCGGCGCAGCTTTATGCTCCGACGTCCCGACGTCCGAAGTGGGGATGTTCAATATGCCTTTTCTAGCCCGCGTCAGTGGTCTGCATGGCGGCGACCAATTCGAAAAGATTGCAAGCATCACTGAATTACGCGAATTCGCGGCAAAGCGTCCCGAGGCCGATTATTATCTCATGGACTACCTCGATTATCAGTCCAGCGACGGCCACTATCGGAAATATAGGTTCTTCTGCATTGGCGGCCAGATATTGCCCTACCACCTTGCAATCGGCGATCAGTGGAAAGTGCATCATTTCAATACGGATATGATCAATACGGTCTGGATGCAGCAAGAAGAGAAGGCTTTTCTTATGAATGCCGGCGCCGTCTTCGGGCCGGCGCAGATGGCGACTTTGGATGCGATCACCAAGACCATCGGCCTCGAGTTCATGGGGATCGATTGCGCGCTGGACCGCGAGGGTAATGTTGTTGTCTTCGAAGCCAACGCGACCATGCTGGTCAACGGCAACACGAGCGACTTCCCCTACAAGGCTCCGAGCGTCAAAGCGATCAAGATAGCCTTCGGCGCAATGTTGAGCCGCATGGTCAAATCGGCTTCGCCCTAGCCCATCTGTTCGCGCATCACATATCTGTGTGCATTACCGAGCCCAATTTGGAGGGCAGATGGCAGGTGCAAAGGAAGAGGCCTTAGGCCGCTGGAAACCTTTGAAAATACGTACATAGGGGGACGGCACATGTACCCCACAGCTATAACGGCTGCTGGCTTGCTCATCTGATGCGTGTCGGGCAATCTGTGGCCCAAGGCGTCTCGTCGGGGTTGATGGCGATGGCGCCGCGCGTTTTAGGCGCGCGATTGTCCACACAATGAATAATTCCGAAACCCGGCGTCGGGTTGGTAAGGGGCGGTAAACGGTGAGCATTTCGTCGCATTTCATTCAGCGACCTGTCGCAACCTCAGTCTTGATGGTGATCATCCTCGCGGTGGGTTCGGCGGCTTATCCGTTCCTGCCGACGGCTGCTATTCCGCAGATCGATTTCCCGACCTTGCAAGTCAATGCCAACTTACCGGGTGCCAGCCCCGAAACAATGGCTTCCTCCGTCGCTCAACCTTTAGAGCGGCAATTCTCGCAAATTCCGGGCGTCATACAGATGACGTCTACGAGTGTTCTCGGCAGCACCTCTGTTACGCTCCAGTTTGAGCTGGATCGAAACGTCGACGGTGCGGCTCAAGACGTGCAATCGGCGATTAATGCTGCCAACGGCCAGCTGCCGCGCACTTTGCCGGCGCCGCCGAGTTATCAAAAGGTCAATCCCGCCGATGCGCCGATCTCGGGCTTTGGCTTCTACTCGGACGTCATTCCGATGACGCAGGTTGACGACTACGCCGAAAACCTCGTCCTCCAGCAAGTGTCGCAGCTGGCAGGCGTGGGCGGCGCCAACGTCATGGGCCAGCAAAAGCCCGCGATCCGCATTCAGATCGACCCCATTAAGCTCGCCGCTACCGGCCTGAGTCTTGAAGACCTTCGTAATGACATTAGCAATGCCTCGACCAATTCGCCGAAGGGCAATATCGAGGTCGGCGTTCGTGGTTACACAATTTTTGCCAATGATCAGATCACTGAAGCTGAACCTTTCAACGATGTCGTTCTGACAATGCACAACGGCGCGCCGGTACGGGTGCGCGATGTTGGGCGCTCTGTTGAGGCGGCTGAAAATACCAAAACCGGCGCCTGGAACTTCGAAGGCAAGCCGATGATCGGATCATTCATCCGCAAGCAGCCGGGGGCGAACGTCCTGGAAACAGGGCAACGCGTGGACGACACTGTTGCGAAGGCGATGCGGCTTTTGCCTCCGTCGCTACATATTTACCGCTACATCGACCGCATGCAAACCATCCGCGCCTCGGTAGCGGAAGTTAAATACACGCTGCTTCTGACGGCGGGCCTCGTGGTGCTCGTAATCTTCCTGTTCTTGCGCGACGTTTGGGCGACTATCACACCCGCGCTTGCCATTCCGCTGTCGGTCATCGGCACATTCGCTGGGATGTATTTGTTCAACTACAGCATCGATAACTTGTCGCTGATGGCTATGACCATCGCGGTCGGCTT
>CAITZE010000208.1 GCA_903896775.1 uncultured bacterium | reverse complement strand
GTCGGACCAAAATCATGATAAGTTGACTTAAAAATCGTTAACACCTTCCGACGGAGCGCTTTTGATATTGATCTATTAGACAACCTGCCTCGCGACTTATGGACGATACCTTTGTCGTCTCCGCTATCGGCTTCTACCGCTCGACCAAAAATCAGATCGACTTCGTCAGCTGTCCGAATGTGAGCCCGTTATGCGGACCCGGCAAATTCGGGTTCTACGATAATATCGATGGGTCACACGCCGATGGTGCGGAATTGTCGGGTTCGGCAAAGCTCGGTGCCTTGGTTTTGCAAGCCAACTACAGTTATACCGACACGGAAAACGTCTCGCCCGGCAACAGCAATTACGGCAAAGAGTTAGCGCGCCGGCCCAAAAACGAAGCCAATTTCTGGGCGACGTATAGCTGGCCGATGGATGTTTCAACCGGCGTTGTCGTGCGCTACGTTGGCAAGTCCTTCGACGATGCCGCTAATACCGTTGTTTTGCACGATTACGCGCTGGTCGATTTGCATGCTGCTTGGCAGATCAATCAAACCGTGGAGGTTTACGGCCGCATTGAGAACCTCTTCAACCAGATCTACTACACGACCGCTAATTACGGCGAGCCACGCCGTGGCGCCTTCGCCGGCGTGCGCGCGAAGTTCTAGGTCTGGAACGACGGAAGGGGATTGCAGGGTCTCCTTCCGTCGCACCTTCGTCAATGAGATCGTCTTTTGAAAAAACTTGTCGCGACATTGGTGTTGATGATTCTGTGCACGGTTGACCAGCGCGATGCCTGGGCTGAGCCGCACCGGATCGTATCGCTCAATCCCTGTCTCGATGTGATTTTGGTGAACGTTGCCGACCGCGATCAGATCGCCGCCCTCAGCCACTTCTCGCGCGAAGATACATCGACCATTGCTGTGCTCGCCGCGACGTTCCCCGTCAGCTACGAGACCGCGGAAGAAGTCATGGCCTTCGCGCCGGACATGGTGCTTACCAGCCGGCATTCGTCCTTGGCCACGCGCAACGCTTTGGCGCGCGTGCAGATTAGGACCGAGTTATTCAACGAGCCCGAGACTGTGGCAGACAGTATCGCGCAGGTGCGTACAGTCGCTAGCTTGGTTGAGCACGCTGATCGGGGCGAGGAATTGGTGGCGAGAATCGAAGCCGCTTTGAGTGCCGCTGCGCCGCCTGAAGGCGCGTCTCCGCTCTCGGCCTTGGTTTATCAGCGTAATGGGTTCTCCACGGGCAGTGGCACCTTGGTGGATGAAATGCTCACCCGCACCGGCTTTACCAATGCTGCTGGTCGATATGGTTTGGTGGGTTGGGGAAACATCCCTCTGGAAAGCGTGGTTGCCAATCCGCCGCAAGTTCTGCTGGCTGGTGAAATCCGCACCGACGTGCCGACGTGGGCGGATCGTGTCATGCGCCACCCTGCTCTGAAAAGCATCGAAGGCCAAATGAAGCGGGCCGTCTTCCCGGATCGCTTTCTGTATTGCGGCGGACCAGTTCTGATTGGAGCTGCGAAGGCGCTTCTGGATGCGCGCAACAGCGCATCGGTCGCACGGCCATGAAACCGATCTCGCGTCCTGTGTTATTTTTGATCCTGACGGTTGCGCTCATCCTTTTGGCGGCGGCGAGCTTAAGCGCCGGAAAAGTATGGGTGCCGTGGAGCGCCTGGCTGGATGCGGCCCACGATCCCCGCTGGACAATCGTCTTTGATCTACGGCTGCCGCGCACAATTCTGGCGATTGCCGTCGGCGTTGCCCTTGGTTTGTCGGGCGCAGCTTTGCAAGGTTATACGCGTAATCCGCTGGCTGATCCCGGCATCCTTGGCGTCTCGACAATGGCAGCCTTCGGTGCAGTCCTGACGCTATATCTCGGCGTCACCATGAGCCTGCCGTGGATATTACCTGTCGGTGCCATGATCGGCGCGATGATCGGCATCGCCGTTCTTCTCGTGATGTCGGGCGGAACCTACAGCATTCTTACCTTCATTCTAGCCGGCATGATTCTCAACATGGTGGCGGGTGCAGGCGTTTCGCTTGCTTTGAATCTCGCGCCTTCGCCGTGGGCGGTCAGCGAGATTATTGATTGGCTGCTGGGTTCGCTGGCCGATCGCAGCGCCGACGATGTGCGTATGGCTCTGCCCTTTATCGCGGTGGGCTGTGCAATCCTTTTGACAATCGGCCGCGCGCTGGATGCTTTGACCCTCGGCGATATGGGCGCGCGTTCGCTGGGGATTCGTCTCGAACACACACGTATACTTCTGGCCCTTGGGGTTGGCCTCGCCACTGGTGCTAGTGTTGCGGTGACAGGCGTGATTGGATTTGTCGGCTTGGTTACGCCGCATCTGCTGCGGCCGTTGGTCGGGGCACGACCGAGCGCACTTTTATTGCCCAGTGCGCTGGCAGGTGCGGTCATCGTACTTGCCGCCGATATCATTGTCCGACTCACGCCGTCGGCGGCGGAATTAAAGCTGGGCGTCGCGATGTCGGCGCTCGGCGGGCCGTTCTTCCTGATGCTGCTGATCAATCTGCGGCGGAGAACGGCATGACCGGGCTTAGCGTCTCCGATCTCCATGTGCGTCTTGGCGATAAAGCCGTCCTGAATGGCGTCAGCGCGGTGTTCGCCGAGAAGCAGGTCACGACAATTGTTGGGCCCAATGGTGCGGGAAAATCTACGCTGCTCACAGCGCTCGCGGGTTTGCGCAAACCTGATCGCGGACAGGTGTTGCTGGGCACAGACGATATCTACAGCTTGCCGGCACGGTTACGCGCGCAGCGCGTCGGCTTTCTTCCGCAAATCCCGGAGGTGGCCTGGGCAGTCGATGTACGCACACTTATCGGCTTGGGGCGCACGCCATTCATCGGTGCGCGCGGTTTAGGCGCCGTGGATACGGCAGCGGTCGATGCTGGTCAAGGTCCGGCACCGCAGTCTTTGGTGCGAATCGGTGTTCTCCAGGATGCGGCCTTCCAGTTTTATTATTCGGAAAACCTCGAGGCCTTGGAACGGGCGAGTGCCGAGC
>CAITZE010000207.1 GCA_903896775.1 uncultured bacterium | reverse complement strand
GTGTCGTTACGGTGCACTACGAAGGCACGTTCTCCGACGGCAAAAAATTCGACAGCTCTTACGACCGTCACGAGCCCGCCACCTTCCAGCTGGATAACGTGATTCCGGGTTGGCAAGAAGGCGTGCCGATGATGCGTGAGGGCGAGACCTGGGAATTCGTTATTCCTTCTAGCCTCGCTTACGGTCCCGAAACGCGTGGTCCGATCCCGGGTGGCTCGACTTTGCTCTTCCGCGTGCGCTTGCTTTGGGTAGACACTCCGGCGCCAGAGGCGAAAGCAGCACCGGCCGCCGCTGCTCCGGCCGACAAGAAGTAAAAACGCATACCATCGCCCGTCGCGCGTTATAGCGCGTGCGGGCGATGTTTGTTTTTCAGACTAATTCCCGAGACCCAGTTTCTCGCGCACCCGGCGGCGCGCAGCCCCACGGGCATAATCCGAAACGTATAGAAGTCCTGCGACTTTCCGGATCATCGCGTCTTCGTTCGCATCGAGAACGCCGTCGGCGTAAGCCACTTCCCATAGCATTTCTATGACCTCAATACGCTGATCCTCGTCCATCTCCTTGACGAGTTTGCGCACAAAGCCAAATAGCTCAAGCGAATTACTCCGCGCCTCTTCAGCAGCTTTCACAAGCTGCGCGGTATCTTCCGACGACAACTGAAACCGCTCGGCCAAAAGGCGATTGATGGCAACGCTCTCAGCCGCGTCGAAAACATCGTCACGGCACGCTGCTTCCACGAGCAATGCGCCGACAGCGATTTGCAAATCGTTGGGCTTGGATTTTGATGTCTGTGAAGCTGCAGACTCGCCACGTAATGCGGCACGAAGGAGATCGAACATCGCAATATCCTGATAATTTAGACGACGGGGACGTCGTAATATTTTTGGCGGTTTACGACAATCGTCGCGCTGTTATGACCCGTCAGCACCACACTCGTGCCCTCGATGTCTGTGATCGGCTCGTGGCCGAACGTGATCTTCAGAACCAGTGCGCCGGGAACATGATGCCCTTTGGTATCGAGCACCATCGGCTTACCCTCGATATATTGCACGCGATAATCAACCGTCATGTCAGTGACCTTTCTATGCGAGCCAATATCTGAATAGTGCCGTGGTCGCCTCGGGTCTTTCCAGAGATACGAGATGCCCACAGTCCTCCACCAGCACCAATTTTCCATTGGGCAGGCGTTCTATCATTTCTTCCTGAACCTTCGGCGGACACAAGACATCCTGGCGGCCCGCGAGAACGAGGGTCGGTATACCGATGGCTTCAAGATCACCGCGCCCATCTTTACGGCCCATGATCGCTTCTTGTTGGCGCGCGAAGGCCTGCTGCCCTACCCGTTCTGCCATTTCCATGACGACATTCGCGACCGTCGGATCGTTCAAACGAGAGGGGTGGACGAGATTCGGCAAAAGCCGCGGTGTTACGCCCTTAAAAGTATACTTTTCCGCCAGCCGGATCAGCTCATGGCGGGTGTTGCGTTGCTCCTCCGTATCCGCACGTGCGTTAGTATCCAGGAGGGCCAAACGCTCCACCCGCTCCGGGGCTTGGCGCATGATTTCCTGTGCGACGTAGC
>CAITZE010000206.1 GCA_903896775.1 uncultured bacterium | reverse complement strand
GCTTTTTCTTCCGCGGCAAGGAAGTCGTGGTGGTTGGCGGCGGCAACACCGCCGTTGAGGAAGCACTGTATCTCACCAACCATGCCTCCAAAGTGACGCTGGTGCATCGGCGCGATTCCTTGCGCGCGGAAAAGCTTCTGCAAAAGCGCATGTTCGATCACCCGAAGATTCAAGTGGTGTGGGATTCCGCCGTCGACGAAGTCATGGGCAAAGATGGCCCCCCAGGTGTCACCGGCGTGCGCTTGAAGAACGTCAAAACCGGCACTGTGCAGGATGTGAAGACCGATGGCCTGTTCATCGCTATCGGCCACACGCCCAACACCGAGTTGTTCAAGGGCGTGCTCGATATGGATGAGAACGGCTATCTCATCACCAAAGCCGATTCCACGAAGACGAATATTCCCGGCGTGTTCGCCGCCGGCGACGTTCAAGATCACGTTTACCGGCAGGCTGTGACAGCCGCCGGCACCGGCTGCATGGCGGCGCTTGAAGCCGACCGTTTCCTTGCCGCCGCAGGCTGAAGAAGGCGCTTAACGTACAGTTACGTTAGTTACGTTAGAGGCCCGAAAACACCGCCTCGGGGGGCGGTGCGGGGAAGCCGGAAGAAAAGGACGAGCCATGTCTTTACGCAGCACCGGGCGTCTCGATTGGGACAAACTGCGCGTGTTTCACGCTGTTGCCGAAGCCGGCAGCTTCACCCATGCCAGCGAGACCTTGAACCTCAGCCAGTCGGCCGTGAGCCGCCAGATCAGCGCGCTTGAAGAAGCGCTGGGCGTGAGCTTGTTCCACCGCCACGCGCGTGGTCTAATTCCGACCGAACAAGGCGATCTGCTTTATAAAACTGTGCACGACGTGTTCGCCAAACTGAACAACGTCGAAAGCCTGCTGACGGAAACCAAAGAGAATGCCGAAGGTACGCTGCGCGTGACCACGACCGTCGGCTTTGGCTCGGTGTGGCTCACAGGGCGCTTGAAGGAATTCATTCGCACCTATCCCGATATTGAAGTGACGTTGCGTCTGGACGATCAAGAGTTGGATCTCGCCATGCGCGAGGCCGATGTCGCCATTCGCTTCAACGAACCGCGCCAGCCGGATTTGATCCAGCGCCACCTCGGTAGCCTGCGATCCAATCTCTATGCCTCGCCGGAATATCTGAAGGAACGCGGCGTGCCGCGCACACTGGATGATCTCAAGAACCATGACATCGTGATTTTCGGCGAAGGCACGATGCCGGTCTCGACTGTGCATTGGCTGGCGGAGCTGCTGCATAAGAACAAGGTCACGACTCGCTATGCTCTGCGCGTCAACAATCTCTACGGAATCTATCGCGCCGTGAAAGCCGGCATCGGCATCGGCCCTTTGCCTGAGTATTTCATTCAAGAGGGCCGTGGAATCGTACAGGTCCTGCCGGAATTGGATGGGCCTTCGATCGAGGCCTACTTCGTTTATCCGGAAGAATTGCGCAATTCTGCCCGCGTCGCGGTATTTCGCGACTACCTCGTGCGCGAGATCGCCAAAGCTCGCACCCAACTCACCATGGTTGCCCAGGCCTCGGACGTTCTTAAAACCGCCAGCTAGAGCCGTTTTCGCGTCTTATCCATATTTCGCGTATGGGCGTTTATACCTTAAAGTCATGCGAATGCTGCATAGCGGCATTCCGCATTTGCATTGGAAATACGTGGGTTTGACGCCTAATATCCTCCTCAGATGTTGCATCGCAGCAATCACGCGGACCCACCCTCTCCGGGGAATTCGCGGAAAGTGCGGAAGTAACAAGAAACTCGTGATGAGCGGTCCTCCCCCGATCGTCACTTGGTCTAAGGGTAGACAAGGCGAACTAGGGTCCTCCCCCCGAATGTCGCCGCGGTCTAAGGGCACAAAAGCCCGGGACCATGTCTAATCAGGCGCCAAGCCTCCCTGTAGAGACTTTCGCCCCTAGGGTCCTCCCCCCTAGGGGCGAAAATTTTATGTGGTCCGCGCTTCCTCGCCTAACATCCGCTCATGACATAAGTTTCCACCCGCGCGATTCGTGGGGGATTAAATGCCGAGCGAAAAAATCGTCCTTAGGCCGTCACTTGAAACAGACGTCGCAGACCTAATTCGCCTCGAGCGACGTTCATGGCTGGTGAGTTGGGCTCCAGAATTGCCGTTCGACGCCGTACAGAGATTTGCCGTTGATGATCCGGCGCGAAAGTACGTTGAACGCACGTGGCGCTCTCTCACCGTGGCCATTGTGAATGATGAACTCGTGGGCGTGTTAGAGGTGGTTGCGGACTGTGTGGAAAGTCTTCAAGTCGACCCAAAGGCATGGAGCAAGGGTATCGGTTCAGCTCTGCTGAATGAGGCCGAGCGCCGGATCGCGCAAACGCATAAAACCGCGCGTTTAGAAGTTCGTTCTTTTAATGAACGCGCTCGTGATTTTTACCGGCGCAGAGGATGGATCGAAATAAGAACCTATCCTGGCACGGAAATGGATTCGCCCATCGTAAACGTTGAAATGACGAAGGTGCTTTGAAAGAAAAACGGCGCCCGTTAAGGCGCCGTTTCTTTTCGCTCGTACGCGGTCTTTTACTTCAGTTCCGCGCAGAACTTCTGAATGCGCTCGCAGGCTTTTTTCAGCGTCTCATCGGATGTCGCATAGGAGATGCGGAAGTAGGGCGACAGACCGAAGGCCGCGCCTTGCACGACCGCGACCAGAGCTTCATCCAAGAGGGCTTCGACGAAATCAGTATCGTTACCGATCTTACGGCCCTTCGGTGTCGTCTTGCCGATGGTGCCGGCGCAGGACGGATACACATAGAACGCGCCTTCTGGCACCTGACAGGTGATGCCAGTGGCTTCGTTCAACATCTTCACCACCAAGTCGCGGCGGCGCACGAAGGCTTCGTTACGCGGCTTGATGAAGTCGAGCGGATCATTCAGCGCAACCGTGGCGGCTGCCTGCGTGATGGAGCTGGGATGCGAGGCCGACTGCGACTGTACCATGTTCATGGCTTTGATCAGGGGCAGTGGGCCGCAGGCATAGCCCAAACGCCAACCCGTCATGGAGAAGGCCTTCGACACGCCGTTGATGGTCAGCGTGCGGTCGATCAGCTTGGGCTCCACCTGTGCGATGGTCGAGAACTTATGGCCGTCATAAAGCAGATGTTCGTAGATATCGTCGGTCATGACCCAGACATGCGGATTCTTGAGCAGCACATCAGCCAGAGCGCGCAGATCCTTTTCGGTGTAAGCCGCGCCCGTCGGGTTATTGGGCGAATTCAGCACCAGCCACTTGGTCTTGGGCGTAATCGCCGCAGCCAGCGCTTCCGGGCTTAATTTGAAACGGCTGTTCTCGCCGCAGGGCACCAGCACCGGCTTGCCGCCGAACATCAGCACCATGTCCGAATAGCTGACCCAATATGGGGTGGGAATGACAATCTCGTCGCCTTCCTGCACGGTCGACAGGAACGCGTTGAACAGCACCTGCGTGCCGCCGACGCCTAGTGTTACCTGGTCGGCGGTGTAAGTGAGGCTGTTTTCGCGTTTGAATTTATCGACGATGGCTTTGCGCAGAGCCGGCGTGCCATTGGTGGGCGTATAGCGGGTTTCGCCGTTGTCGATGGCGCGCTTGCCGGCTTCACGAATATGCTCGGGCGTGTCGAAGTCCGGCTCGCCTGCGCCAAGTCCGATGACGTCCAGTCCCTTGGCCTTCAGCTCGGCGGCCTTCGTCGTGACCGCGATGGTCGGCGAGGGCTTCACAGCATCAAGGCGTTTGGCGAGAATCGACACGGGACTGACTCCTTAAAACATACTGGGGACAATGGCTCGAAAGCGCGCGGACAATACTGCCGCGCGCGGCCTGCCGCAACCGCCGAGAATGCATAAAACACCCCGAAAAATGGCGCGATTAAGGGGGTAGCCGCGGCAGTGGCAGAGCGCCGGTCGGTGCCTTATGTATAGAAGCCATTGAGGTGCCCCCGCATGTCCGTTTCGGTCCCCCTTTACGCCAAGCCGCCCGCCGGCCCACGCGCCAACTTCAAGCTGGTAAGCGGCTTCACGCCTGCCGGTGATCAGCCGCGCGCCATTGAGGATCTCCTCAGAGGGCTCGACGGCAAGGAACGCGACCAGGTGCTGCTGGGCGTGACCGGCTCGGGCAAGACCTTCACCATGGCGCACGTTATCGCTCGTACCGGACGGCCATCGCTGATTCTCGCCCCCAACAAGACCCTGGCGGCGCAGCTTTATCAGGAAATGAAATCGTTCTTCCCGGATAACGCGGTCGAGTATTTCGTCTCTTACTACGACTACTACCAGCCGGAAGCTTACGTTCCGCGCACCGACACCTATATCGAGAAAGACTCTAGCATCAACGAACAGATCGACCGCATGCGCCATGCGGCGACGCGCGCCATTCTTGAGCGCCGCGATACAATCATCGTCGCCTCGGTCAGCTGCATCTACGGCATTGGCTCGGTCGAGTCTTACGCCAGCATGACCATCAAGCTGCAAGCGGGGATGGTGTTCCCGCGCGCCGAATTGGTGAAGCAGCTGGTCGCCTTGCAATACAAGCGCAACGATATGGATTTCCATCGCGGCACATTCCGCGTACGCGGCGATGTGGTCGAGATTTTCCCTGCTCACTACGAAGACCGCGCTTGGCGCGTATCGCTGTTCGGTGACGACATCGAATTCATTCATGAATTCGATCCGCTCACCGGCGAAAAGACCGCGACGTTGACCGACGAAGTTGTTTATCCCGGCAGCCATTATGTGACACCTCGCCCCGCCCTCTCACAGGCCATGAAGGGCATCAAGATCGAATTGAAAGAGCGCCTGGAAGAATTCCACTCTCAGGGAAAACTGCTCGAAGCGCAGCGCCTGGAACAGCGCACGATGTTCGATCTTGAGATGATGGAAACCACCGGCCACTGCAAAAGCATCGAGAACTACTCGCGCTT
>CAITZE010000205.1 GCA_903896775.1 uncultured bacterium | reverse complement strand
CCGGCTCCGTCGACGCCGATGCAGGGTGGCAGCCGCAGCATGTGGTTCTCGAAAATGGCGATGGCCGCGTTCTGGCCTGCGCGCCGCTTTATTTAAAGTCGCATTCTTACGGTGAATATGTTTTCGACTGGGGCTGGGCCGAAGCCTATCAACGCGCCGGTGGGCGTTATTATCCAAAGCTGCAATGCGCTGTGCCGTTCACACCGGTGACGGGACCACGCCTTATGGTGCGGGGCGATCTCGACGTGGACACACAACATCAACTGCGCCAGGCATTATTGGCCGGCATGATCGAGCTTGCGCGCCGCCTCAAAGTTTCGTCGCTGCATGTGACTTTTCCGACGGCGAAGGAAGCCGACCTTATGAACGACGAGGGCCTCCTGGCCCGCATCGGCGAGCAGTATCACTGGAAGAACGAAGGCTATGCGAGCTTCGAGGATTTTCTCGGCGCGCTGTCGTCGCGCAAGCGCAAAACTATCCGCCACGAACGCGAGGTTGCCAACGGCGCAGGGGTCGTGATTTCCACACTGACGGGTACGGCGATCAAGCCGCATCATTGGGATGCGTTCTTCCGCTTTTATATGAACACCTCCGACCGCAAATGGGGACAGGCCTACCTCACGCGCGAGTTCTTCGACCTTCTCGCCGCGCGCATGGGCGACGACGTGGTGATGGTGGTGGGCGAACAAGACGGCAAGCCGGTCTGCGGCGCGCTGAACCTGCGCGGCGGCGATACGCTGTTTGGACGCAACTGGGGCACCATCGTCGATGTGCCGATGCTGCATTTCGAGGTCTGCTATTACCGCGCCATCGATTTTGCCATCGAACACAAGCTGGCCTGGGTCGAGGCCGGCGCGCAGGGGCAGCATAAGGTCCAGCGCGGTTACCTGCCGCGCGCGACCTATTCGGCTCATTGGATCGCCGACCCCAGCTTCAAAGCGGCCGTGGCCCGCTTCCTGGTGCAAGAACGTGAGGCCATCGCCCAGGACATCGAAGCCGTTACCGCCATGGGGCCCTTTAAGCGCCTAGACAATTAATTCGTACCAGGTACAATTAATAAAATCGTCCCTGGTACGAATTAAGCCATGCCCCGCCGCCCTCGCGTATTTCTGCCCGGCCATCCGGTTCACGTCATTCAGCGTGGCAATAACCGCGGCCAGGTGTTTTTTGGGCCGAAAGACGCCCAGATCTACCTCGATTGGCTGCGGGAGGCTGCGACCGAGCATGGAATTTCGGTACACGCTTATGTGCTGATGACGAACCATATCCATTTGCTGGTATCGCCGGAGACCGCTCACTCCCTGCCCCGCGCCATGCGCCACGTGAACTGGCGCTACAGCCGTTATATCAACGACACGCAGACCCGCACCGGCAGTTTGTGGGAGGGGCGGTATCGCGCCTCGCTCATTGAAGCCGATGATTACTACTTCGCCTGCAGCCGTTATATCGAGATGAACCCGGTGCGCGCCGGCCTCGCCAAAGCGCCGGGGGCTTATCGTTGGTCTAGCTACAAGGCCAATGCTGAAGGCAAAGCCGATGCGCTGATTGCGCCTCATCAACTTTATACCGGGCTCGGTTCAACGCCCGAGACCCGCGCGGAAACCTATCGCGGCCTGTTTGAAGGCACCCTGACCGCAGACGCCCTCGGTGCTATCCGCGACGCCGTCAATGGCGGCTGGCCGCTAGGGGCAGAGAGCTTCCGGGCTCTTGTCAGCCGCCACGCTGGCCATACCATCACTCAACGCAAACGCGGCCGTCCCGCTGCAGCCTAATTCGTACCTGGTACTATTAAATAATTCGTCCCTGGTACGAATTAAAACTGCTTATTGAGAATCTCGACCGGAGTTCCGTGCTGATCCACGGCGACATAGGTGAACAGACCCTCGGTCACATGCACCGGCGCGCCCAGGCGGCTGCGGCGGACCCAGGTTTCGACCATGATCGTGATGGAGGTGCGCCCAATCCGCACGATCCGGGTGTAACAAGTGACCTCATCGCCCACATGCACGGGCTTGTGAAACACCATACGGTCGACTGTCACGGTGACAATCCGCCCGCCAGCCTGTCCCGCCGCATGGATCGAGCCCGCAATATCCATCTGTCCCAACACCCAGCCGCCGAAAATATGGCCCGAAGCATTGGTATCGGCCGGCATGGCCATCATGCGCAGCGATAACTCGCCCAAAGGCGCTGTGCGCGGCTCAGCATTGCTCATCGCGATCCCCCAGCAAAGACCCAGCAAGATATTGTATGGCCGCGTGATCCCACATACTTTACGCGGATTCGCGGGCGGGCCTAGAAGGCCCCCGCTCCCTGCATATCATGGCGCACATGGCTGACCTTTTCCAATCCGACCCAAAAAAAGCCCCCAAGGACAAAGGCCAAAAAGTCAAAGCTTCGGGGGACAAGCAGGGCGACTATACCGCCAAGGATATCGAGGTTCTGGAAGGCCT
>CAITZE010000204.1 GCA_903896775.1 uncultured bacterium | reverse complement strand
CCATGCGGCCCATGGGAATGCGCGCGATGGTTCGCCGTAGAGCTTCGTCTGGCGAGATCCCGTCGACCTTGGCATTGGCTTGCATGCCTTGCGCGACCCGCCCGGTATTGGTCGTCCCCGGATTAACCCCAACCACCCGTACACCGCGCGGCGCATAAGCCGCGCCCAGCCCAGCCGTCGCCAGCATCAGCGCCGCATTGGCTGCACCGCCAGGAACGTGGGTAGCATTGGCGGCCTTCCCGCCGTTGCCGATGACATTGACGATCACGCCTTGGCCGCGCGAAGCCATCGATTTGATCACCGGGTCGATGAGATTGATCGCTGTAAAGTACTTGGCGTCCATGGCTGCGCGCCAGGCTGCGGGAGTCAAATCTGCAGGCGCCATGCGTTTGGCGGCGCCGGCGCTGTTGACCAGGATATCGATGGGTCCCAGCTCGCGCTCGGCTTCGGCAACGACCGCTTCCGCTTGCTGAGCGTTGGTGAGGTCGGCCGGAATGCCAAGGATTGTATTTCCAAGTTTACTGCGCGCCGCGGTGATATTGGCGGTATCGCGTGATGTAATCGCGACTTTGGCGCCTTCCATGTGAAAGGCCTGGGCGCAGGCCAAGCCGATGCCCTTCGTGCCGCCGGCGATTAAAACTGTCTTTCCAGATAACCCCAAATCCATGGCGTGACCCCTTGTCTATACCCTTCCTGATAATGACGCTTTGGAAGGCCTATACCCCTCGGTCGTTTGGCATAATCTTCGTCTTTAAACGTACAACCTTTCCGCTAACAGAATGACGATGTTTCCGATAATGCCTCTACAGGTTGGTTCAGCACGACCAAAAGATGTGGTCAATTAGCGCTGCACCAAAGCGCGGACGGGCGTTTGGAGCAAGAAGACTACCTATGACTTTACCACCCTCCAAGATTCCGCAGGAATTCTTGACGCCTTTATGCTGCCCGACGTGCGGAACAACCGGAGAAGCATGTTGGGATGATAGCGCACCTTCTGGAAGTCCGCGCGGGCGTTTCAACAAAATGATCGGCCTCACGGAAGGCTTTAAGAGCGTCGACAGCGGGCGCGATCAGCCGATTCAGATCATTTGCATCGCTTGCAATACCGAAATCCCAATTCCGCCGGCGCCCGGAGGCTAAGGTCAGGGGAACGTGCAGCAGGGCAAAAATCTTGGTACAACGGGTCTTAGGAAGATCCCTTCCCCAAGAACGTGCACCGAGCGTTATGACCCTGCCCCAGCCTAACCCACCATCACCAGAGCCAACGCCCATTGACGATCTGCTGACGATCATGGCGCGGCTGCGCAATCCCGACGGCGGCTGTCCGTGGGATGTGACCCAGACTTTCGCCAGCATCGCGCCCTATACCATCGAGGAAGCCTACGAGGTGGCCGACGCCATCGCGCGTCAGGATATGCCCGCGCTTAAAGACGAGTTGGGTGACTTGCTGTTGCAGGTGGTCTTTCATGCCCGCATGGCCGAAGAGGCCGGGCTATTTGGCTTCAACGACGTCGTCGAAGCCATCAACGCCAAGATGATCCGCCGCCATCCCCATGTTTTTGGCGACGCCCATGTCGCCGATGCCGCCGCCCAGACAGTGTCCTGGGAGAATATCAAAGCCGCAGAACGTGCCGCGCAGGCTGGTGAAAAAGCCGCCCCACCCAGCGTTTTGGACGGTGTTCCCGCCGGCATGCCGGCGATGAAACAAGCCGAAAAGCTGCAAAAGCGCGCCGCTCGCGTCGGGTTCGATTGGACCGAAGCCAAGGACGTTCTCGGCAAGGTTCGCGAAGAGCTGGAGGAAGTGTCCGAGGAATTCAATAAAGCCGGAGACAACACAGCCCGCCTCAGCGATGAAATCGGCGATTTGCTGTTTGCTTGCGTCAATCTCGCGCGTAAGGCCAATATCGACCCCGGCATGGCGCTGCGGGGTACCAGTCTCAAGTTCGACCGGCGCTTTAGGCGGGTGGAATCCTTATTGGCGGCGCAAGGCCGCGCACCGAGCGAAGCCAGCTTGAACGAGATGGAAGCACTTTGGATACAGGCTAAAAACGAAGAACGCGGACGTTAAAGCTATTTCTGAATCGCGTGAATCAAGTCACTGGTAAATGAAGACATTATTCGAACGGTCACGTTTTGCTTTTGCCGCGCTGCGGGCAGTCTTCGTAAGCGTTGTCTGCGTCGCATTGCTGGGCAGCTGTTTCGTTCCCGATCAGTACGAAGCGGAAATCCGGCTGACCAAAGATGGCAGCTACGGCATTACCTATGTCGGTATCCTGATTTACGCGCCGCTTTACGGCCAGATCGTGCGCGGCAAGATTGACCAGGAACATGCCAAGAAAAACGAGCTCCTTTTCTTGGAACAGCTCAAGCGTGAGAGCTACTTCAAAGAGGTCGAGAACCTAGGCCAAGGGCGCTACCGCGTACGCTATGAACGCGAAGGCCGCTTTGGCGGTAGCCATGAAATGGTGACCTTCGTTACCCGCCAGGAGCCGATTTTCCGTGTGCTGACGACGGAGTCCGGGAATGTCGAAGTTAACGGCTCAGGCGCCGGCAAGATGTACGCCAAGAATTTCGAGGAACTGGGCATCAAATCCCAAGGGCTCCTGCGGATTGTTACCGATGCCCCGGTGACCCAGCAGAATGCCCAGTTCGTGCGGGCCTCGGTCACGCCAGGGTTCACAAACTATGATTGGCGGCGACGTAGCCTGACTGAGCCCACCCCTCATTTCATTGCCAAGCTGGCGGTCGACCCGCGCACGGGTGTACCGGCTTACGGTGGGTCCGGCGCCCTCAATGTCGTGCCCGAAGAAGAAAAGAAGTAATCCGCTCGCTTAGCACGCATTGCCGCGTAGCTGCTTACAGGGATCCTTGCCGTCATTAGGTGCAGGGGCCGGCGGCGGGACATAGCCAGGCTGTCGAAAATTTGTACTAGGGCGTGGCGGCTCGACAGCCGGAATTGGCGCGGCTTGCATGGGAGGCGGCACCGCTTGTGGCGCCGGTGGAGGTTGCGCCATACGTGGCTCGCGTGGTTGGACCTGCTGCTGAACCGGCGGGGCCGGCTGCTGGCGGCCCTGCGGTGGCTCCTGTTGAATCATGGTGGGCTGCTGACGCTGCGGCACGTTAGTCAGCGGCGGCGCGTTGATGCTGCGATCCTGAAACTGACGAAACTGCTGCTCACGCTGCGCGTCTTCATTCGGCGCGTTATTATTGGGCGCCTCTGGCCCGCGTTGCCGGTTGCTCTGAGAGCGGTCGTCGTTGAAGCGATTGCGATCGGGCATCGGGGCCGGCTGTGCGGGCTGCGGCGGCGTCACATTCGGTAAGGACCCCGGTGGTGGGATCATTCCAGGCGGCTTGCGCGCCTGCATATTGATCGGCACGTCTCTTCCGCGTCCAGGATTGTCATTTCTGCGATTGTTATCGTTATGACGCGGGTCGTGGTGCCAAACATTGTTGTCGGTGGAGCCTTGACCGCGATTGTAATAGTTGTAGCGCGGTACATCGACGATGTTGATGCGGCGATTGCGCCAATCCCAGGCGCTCCAACCTAAGAACGGGTTGACCGATGCACCGCTGTAATAGACGCCTCCAGCCGACGCATAGCCGTAAGGTGGCGCAATATAATCCGGAGGAACGTCGGGATAAGGCCAATCGCCATAAGCGGTCTGCGGATCGTAGAACGGCACATACACAACATCGGGATTGGCCGGCTCGATCATGACCTGGCTATCTTGCACAGTGACGCGCTGGCGGGGATCGGAATTCAGTTTATCGGCGGCCTGCGCTTCGCGGCGCAGACGCTGGACGGAATCCATCACAACTGACTGGTCAGTGAGAAACGCATTGCCGAGCTTTTTCATCCAATCGAGGTCGGAATCCATCATCTTGAGAATTTGCGGAAAAGCCGTGAGCGCCTTGACGCTGGGATCCCAGTCCTGATTTTCCAAAGCCGCAGCTAACCGATCGCCGGTTAAGCCGTCATTCTCGGGCTGAGAAATCCAGCGTGATGCTTCGACAACGTCCAGTGGGTACGTCGCGGCCATCAGGATCTGCTGCAAGAGTTGATCGGGATAAAGCGCAACGGGTGCTAGCAATGCATCAAGTTGCTTTTGCGTCGGCATAGACGCTCCCGACGTTGCAGGCGCATCGCTTGAGATCATATGTGCACCCGCGCTGCCTTGAGCGGACGCGATTTTAGTAGCGACAACAACATCCGACTGGTGCTGAGCCTCTGCAGGAGAGTCCTTTACAGGTTTAGACAGAACACCAGCATTGTCAGCCGAAACGACTGGTGCGCTCGGCTTTGTCGCAGCCAAAATGATCACCGTGGCGCTCGCGCCTGCGGCCATGACTCCGAGAAGAACTTTAAGGTTCATGCCCCCTCCCTCGCCGCGATTTATAACGCTCATTCTTGTAGCGCTTTACTGCGGCGAAATGGTGGCGAAAGCTAGTTATCAGAAAAATATCAGGTGGAGAGGTTGGCGGCGGCGACGGCTTCCCAGATTCTCTGGCTGGGCGCGCAAAGAATTCCCGTTTGATCCTTCACAGCGGGTGCATAAGCCTTGCCCGAGAGTAACAGATTGTAACCGCCGGCCTCACGGTGAATGAGCGCGCCAGCTGCGTGATCCCACGGCTTCATGCGGCGATAGCTTAAGACATGCAAGCGCCCGTCTGTCAGTGACCAATAGTCATGGGCAGCACTACCGAGACGGATATTGCGTGCGAACTTGCCTTTGAGTTTAACGAGCTCGCGGTTGTAAAGCGCGGCCGTCAAATCAGCCAGCGCCTCACCCGGCAGCGGCGACAGATGAACGGACGCGCGCGATTGCCCTGTCTCCTCAAGCCAAGCACCGGCCCCCTTCTCCGCCCACAAAGTCCGGTTAGCAACGGGATCGTGAATCCATCCCATGAGGGTTTCGCCCTGGCGCACCAGCGCGACCATGACGGCGAAACGCGCGACGCCATTGACGAAGTTCGCTGTGCCGTCGATGGGATCGATGATCCACACGGGATCATCGCTCGCTAGGTGATTGAGGACGTCTGTATTTGCGGAAGCAGCCTCTTCCCCGACGACGCGTGAACCCGGCAGCAAGCCGGAAAGGGTATGCGTTAAGGCGCGTTCGCTTTCCTCATCGGCGATGGTGACGAGATCGCCTGGATGAGTTTTGCTGCGGACATCGCTTTCAGCGAGTTTTTTGTACCGCGGCAGGATATGCGTTTCGGCAACTTCGCGCATAGCCGCGATGGTGGCCGCACTGAGCCCTGCGGGTAAATTCATTCCGCGGCGCGCTGGAGCGTAATTCCGCGCTTCTCCAGACGCGCGGTATCAGCCGCATCCAAAAGAACCGAGATGCGTGCAGCGGTATCATTGTCATTACGTTTAAGCACTTCGCCGCGCCGGTACAGCCAAGCGATCGTCTCGCCGTCTTCGAGTGGCACGGTGACATGCAGTGCTTTACGGCGGCGGCCTAACTCGTGATCGACGATATCGAGCAAGCGGTCGGTGCCCTTGCCGGTCAGGGCCGACAGCGCCACTTGATCGGGTCCACGCGCCGCCGCACTTATAACGGCCCTCTGTTCATCGGTGTCGAGCAAGTCGATCTTATTCAACGCTTCGATGACCGGGTTATTTGCATCGGCCTCGACGCCCAGCTGTTTCAGCACATCTTCCACATCGCGCTTTTGCGCTTCGCTCTCTGGATGGGGGATGTCGCGCACATGAACGATGACATCGGCTTCCAGAACTTCTTCTAGAGTTGCGCGAAATGCCGCCACCAACTCGTGCGGCAAATCCGAGACAAACCCGACCGTATCGGAAAGAATCACTGTGCGTCCCGAAGGCAGTTTTAACTGACGCATGGTGGGATCGAGCGTTGCGAACAGCTGATCCATGGCCACGACATCCGAGGATGTCAGCGTATTGAAGAGCGTCGACTTGCCGGCATTGGTGTAACCCACCAGGGCCACAATCGGATAAGGGATGCGCCGGCGTGCTTCGCGGTGTAACCCTCGCGTACGCGTCACCGTCTCAAGCTCTTTTTTGAGACGGACGATGCGCTCGCCGATCAAGCGCCGGTCGATTTCGATCTGGGTTTCACCGGGACCGCCCAAGAAACCGAAACCGCCGCGCTGACGCTCAAGGTGGGTCCAACTGCGCACCAGCCGGCTTTTTTGATATGACAAATGCGCAAGCTCGACCTGCAGCTGCCCTTCGCGCGTCCGCGCGCGTTCGCCGAAGATTTCCAGGATCAAACCTGTCCGATCGATGACTTTGGCGTTCCAGGCTTTTTCCAGATTGCGCTGTTGTCCAGGCGACAGATGCCCATCTACCACGACCAACTCGACGACATTTTCTTTGATGAAATCGGCCAAGCGTTCGACCGTTCCCTCACCCAAAAACGTCGCCGGATTTGGCTTGGCGATATTCACCGCCTCGGCGTGCAAGACATTGAGGCTAATGGCAGCAGCCAGCCCTCGCGCCTCTTCCAGACGCGAGCGTTCGCCGTAACCGTCCTCTTCAGCCACTCGCTTTTTCAGGCGGGGATGAACGATGACGGTGGTCGTGGCGGCCTTAGATGTTGTGTGCAAATCGATTGTAAAGCTGGGTCTGAACCGCGGCGTTATTCCGCCGCGTCCGACCCGCCTGCCTCATCTTTGGGTTCAAACAGCTGAACCGGTGCGGACGGCATGACCGTCGATATCGCATGCTTATAGACCAACTGGGTATGTCCGTCCCGCCGCAGTAGCATGGAGAAATTGTCGAACCAGGTGACAATTCCCTGCAGTTTAACGCCGTTGACCAGGAACACGGTCACGGGTGTCTTATGCTTACGGATCGCGTTGAGAAAGACGTCCTGGACGTTCTGTGCTTTTTCGGCGGGCATTGGCGTGGCACCTGTTCTTGGTTGTTTTTTCTTTATTTTCTTATCGGGCTTCGCCCCATTCGGGCCGCGGGCGCCTTTAACGGGAGTCCGCCCCTAATTTCTAGAATTTTTCCATGAAAGGGGTCAACCGCGTATCCGGCGCCGGCCCTTTATGTAAGTCACAGGCTAGACCGGACAAGTCCCGCCAAAGCCTTGCAATCCGCCACTATATGGTCAGGTTGTTCGGTCATTGTGTGAGGGACTGTCCCCACAAAAATTGTGCTGCATCCGGCGGATCGGCCGCAAAGCACGTCGATCGGTGCATCGCCCACGAACCAAACCTCCGGCCCGGCGGCGATACCGCTTTGCAGCAAAGCGAGGTGGATAGGATCGGATGCGGGTTTATCGCGGGTAGCGTCTTGAGCGCCGACAAGCCGGCCGAAGAGCCCTGTCCAACCTAAATGGTCGGCTTCAGTCCGTAGGTATTTGCCGGTTTTATTGCTGACGACACCGAGATAAATCCCGGACTCTGCGGCGGCCCGTAACATTTCTTCGGCGCCGGGTGCGGCGACGAGCACTTCGAGGTGAACTTCTTCAAACGCGCGATAAAAGATTTCCCGCGCTTCTTCCCAGCGGTCTCCGAAGAGCACCGGAAACATATCGCGCAAAGACCCGGCCACACGTTCTTTGATCTCGACCGGTGTCCACGGCCTATGACCCATAGCTTCAAGGGTGATGTTCGTCGCCCGGCCAATGCACGGCCAGGTATCGACAAGGGTGTTGTCCCAGTCGAATAAGATGGCCTTTGGGCGTGTCAGCTTAGTTTGTGTCTCAAGCATTCCAAGCTGCTTCCGTCAGGCTGTCCATATAAGCCCGGTAACGTTGGCGGAGGTCCAATGCGATGGTGCCGGGTGATCCATTCGCGACAGTCTGCTCATCGATCTGCACGACGGGCATGACAAAAGTGGTCGTTCCGGTGAGGAAAACCTCTTTGGCTTTGAGGGCTTCTTTCAATGTAAAGGCCCGCTCTTCCACCTCGTAGCCGGCATCGCGCGCGATCTTAATGACGGTCGCCCGTGTGACGCCGCCCAGAATTGAATTTGTCGTCGGATGGGTGACAATGGTTTTGTCGGGTGTGACCATCCAGGCATTAGAGGAACTGGCTTCTGTTACCGTGCCGTCGAGATGCAGCAAAGCTTCGAAAGCTTTAGCTTCGCTCGCAGCCTGTTTTGCCAATGTGTTCGGCAAAAGCCCGACGGTTTTGATATCGCAGCGCTTCCAACGCAAATCGGGCAACGCGATGACTTTCACGCCGGCTTCGGCCACAGACTCAGGCGGACCTGCTCCATGTTTCGCGGTGACGATAAGACTGGGCTTCACGTTGGGGCTCGGAAACGGGTGGGCGCGCGGGGACACACCGCGATTCACTTGAATGTAAACGGTGCCCTTTTCCACAAGATTGCGGCGGACGACTTCTTGGATAATCAGGCGCAACGCGCCATCACTGGCCGGCGCTGCCATCCGCAATTCTTTTAGAGAACGGTTCAGCCTGACGACGTGCGCAGCGTAGTCGGCTGGCACCCCATTCCAGATGCACATGACCTCATAGACACCGTCGGCAAACTGATAGCCGCGATCTTCGATATTAACTTGGGCAAGCCGTTGCGGGAGATAGCGGCCGTTGACGTAAGCAATGTGAGACATGGGACGCGGATCGCCGTCAGGAGGGGTTAGATGTGATGTCTTCGCCGTTGCCGTTACCATTGTCGCGACGGTTGCGGGCATCAGTGGACACGCCGAGGGACTTTAGCTTGCGATGCAGAGCTGAGCGTTCCATGCCGACAAAGTCGGCCGTACGAGAAATATTGCCGCCATAGCGCACCACTTGGGCCATGAGATATTCGCGTTCGAACATCTCGCGGGCCTCGCGCAGCGGCAAGGTCATGATTTCGTCGGAACGCTGCAATTTAAGAATCTGTGGCGTGTCATTGTTGATATCGGCTGGCAGCATGTCGGCACGGATCGGATCGCTGGCACTGCCGGGCGCCATAATCAGTAAGCCTTCGATGACGTTACGAAGTTGGCGCACATTCCCAGGCCAGGGATAGGTCTGTAGCGCGGCCACAGCATCTTCACCCAAAACGCGGCGTGGCAAGCCGGCTGCTGTGGCGGCTCGGTCCATGAGATGGCGAATGAGGTCAGGGATATCTTCACGGCGATCTTCCAAGGCCGGGACCAGCACCGGCACGACACTCAAGCGATAAAACAACTCTTCACGGAACAAGCCCTTCTTAATCTCGGCTCGGAGATCGCGATTGGTTGTGGCGATCACGCGCACGTCGATATCGACGGCGGCCTGACCGTTGATGCGTTCCACGCGCTGATCTTGAAGGATACGGATGATGCTGCTCTGGGTCGCCAGAGGCATGTCTGCGACTTCGTCCAGCATCAGTGTGCCGCCGTCGGCGCGTTCCAAAAGACCCAAGGGTGCATCGGTGCCGGCATTCTGTGCGCCGAACAGGATCTCGTTCATGCGGTCGGGATGCAATGAAGCGCAGTTAACGACGACAAAAGGATTCCGCGCACGCGGCGAACTCATATGAATTTGGCGCGCAACGATTTCCTTACCCGAACCCGCCGGTCCGGTAATCAGCACACGCGATCCGGTCGGGCCTACACGCTCGATGGTGCGACGAAGAGAGACGATTGCTGGGCAAACGCCGATCAGTACCTCGGGTTCCCCTGCCCGGCTTTTCAGCTCCAGGTTTTCGCGCTTGAGGCGCGCGGCTTCGAGGGCACGGCCGAGCACCAGAAGGAGGCGATCTGCTTCAAAAGGCTTCTCGATAAAATCGTAGGCGCCTTGTTTGATAGCTTCAACGGCTGTCGCAATCGTGCCGTGCCCGGAGATCATGATGACGGGCACGCCCGGGCGCATCGTTTTGATGGCCGCCAGCACTTGCAATCCGTCCAGCTTGCTACCTTCCAGCCAGATGTCGAGAATGACCGCCGCAGGCGCACGCGTTTTGATTTGCTCCAAAGCTTGTTCGCTAGACGCAGCATCGCGCGTGGCAAAGCCCTCGTCTTGAAGTATTCCGGCAATAGCGGTGCGGATATCAACTTCGTCGTCGACAATGAGAATATCAGCAATTGCGGAAGATGAATTTTGAACCATGACTTTACTCTCCGGCCAGCAAGTTGCGCGGACGCACACTCGGAGTAATCACGTTTTCAGTGATCGCGCCGTCCGTGCCGCCAACCGCCAGAGTTGCAGGGAAATGTAGCGTAACTTGGGCACCGCTTGGGCTATCACCCGGCGCGGCGGGCGCGTCTTCGAGCGTCACGCCGCCGCCATGATCTTCCAGGATCTTTTTGACGATAGCGAGACCAAGGCCAGTGCCCTTAGCTCGCGTGGTGACATATGGCTCCGTGAGGCGTTCGCGCTCGGAATGAGGCAGACCTACACCGTTGTCGATTACGCGAATTGCCGTGCCGCGGTCGTCTTGTTCCAGCCGCACAATGGTACGGCCGTCGCCCTTTTTTCCGGAAGCAGCGTTAACGCCGCCAAAGCGCGCATCCACAGCCTCAACCGCGTTCTTCAAGACGTTGGTCAAAGCTTGCCCGACCTGGCGCGCATCACACCGCAAGCGGTGGAGCTCTTCCGGAATTTCAGTGGCAAAGGTGATGTGCGGATAGCCATGACGCTGCAACATCACGGCATCGCGAATGATGGCGCCAATGTCCGCGGATTTGAGCACTGCGGCTGGCAGACGGGCGAAGGCTGAAAATTCGTCGACCATGTGACCGATGTCGCCGACGTG
>CAITZE010000203.1 GCA_903896775.1 uncultured bacterium | reverse complement strand
TAAGCGACCGGGCACCCTACCGCTCGACTGATTTCCCAAAGGCGGCTCGCGCCGAACCGGTTGGCGCCGTGCTCGTACTTCTGTACTTGCTGGATGGTACCCGATGTCTTTTCCACGCTGCTTACGCGTATCATGCGCCGTATGCTCGCCAATCATCTTCATTCGCATACAGTAAAAACCCTACACGGAAAAACGCCTCAACACTGAAAAGTACCTCGTGCAACTAGACCGATTGTTTACGCGTTTGTTAGCTGCGTTATTACGCTTTCCAAAAATCGCCACTTAAACTGCCTAACCTTTTGCCCTTTCACAGACGCAAACATGCGATGTGAAGAACGCTTCGGGGGGTATACGAAAGAAATGAGGAGTTCTTCAAAAATGTCTCTATCTCAGCAGATCGCAACCCATCTTCCGCTTCTTCGGCGCTACGCTCGCTCGCTCGCGGGCACACAAACTGGAGGCGACGCTTATGTGCGCGCCACGATCGAAGTAATCATCCAAGACCCGACCCAATTTCCACGCGATATTGACCCGCGCGTCGCGTTGTATCGCGTGTTCCACGCTTTCTGGTCGAAGTCCCAACACTGGCCGGCGAAGATGAACGATCCGCGGTTTTCGCGCTTCCATGAGCGGCTGGATGGTCTTTCATCGGCGCGCCGCCAAGCGCTTCTGCTAACCGCGATGGAAGGCTTCACAAAAGAAGAGGCCGGACAAATTCTTGATCGCTCGCCAACGGATGTCAGCGCCATGATCGCGCAGGCGCTCGTTGAACTCGCGCCACAAATTCCGGTGCCCGTGTTGATTGTCGAAGACGAGCCGCTCATCGCGCTGGATATCGCCGACATTGTGGAAGACATGGGCCACCACGTGTGCGCCGTTGCTTCAACCCACAGTCAGGCGGTCGCCGCAGCTAAAGCGCGCCCGGGCCTCGTTCTCGCCGATATTCATCTAGCCGACGACAGTTCGGGTATAGATGCCGTGAAGGAGATTCTCAGCGAAGCAAATGTGCCGGTGGTATTCATCACCGGATATCCAGAGTTCTTGCTGACGGGCGAACGGCCCGAGCCCACGTTTCTCGTGACGAAGCCGTTTTCCGCCGAGACCGTAAAGGTTGCCATTGCTCAAGCCCTGTTGCTGGGTGAAGAGCAAGGCGATGCGCCGATCGTGCAGCCCAGAGCCGATAAGACCGTTCGGGGCGGCGCTCTCACGCATTAACAGCGAGAGATCATAACCATCAAAAAAGCCCTCCATTGGAGGGCTTTTTTATTGGCCTCGATCATACCCTCTTTGAGAATCAAAACGGCGCCCCCGTGTGATGGGGGCGCCGCTCAAAAAGCCGTTTAGCCTTAGTAAGGCTTTATGCCATGACTTCGGTGATGGTCTTGGTGGTGGTATTACCTTCAACACCCCATGAGCCGACTGGCACGCCAAGAGCCTGCATGAGGGTAAGACCAAGTCGGGTGACACCATCGCCTTTGGCCGCAACGTGCATGCCGGTTTTGATCCCGGCCTTGCTGCCGCCGACTGTCATCAGCGGCACATTTTCGACGGAATGGCTGCGGGCATAACCGCTGTCGGTCGAATACATGATGATTGTGCGGTCGAGCAAGTTGCCGTTGCCTTCCTTGATGGATTCAAAGGCCTTGGCGAAGTCCATATAGGATAGCGCTACTTGATCCCCAAACCAGGCGACCTTTTTCTGATATCCGAGGACGGGATCGATCATTTCCTCGTGGGTATACATGTGGAAGGTCTGCTGGCTTCCTGCTTCGCGCAAGTTCGACGACGAGCCGCCGAAATTCAGGCTGGCGACGTTGGTCTGGCCGCAGGCCATGGCATGGGCTAGCAAGCCGGCGAAGAGGCGATTGGCTTCGCGGGCTTCGTCGAGCAGCATGCCCGGCTGTACTTCGAAATCCGTGCCCTTCGGAATCGTGCACGCTTCC
>CAITZE010000202.1 GCA_903896775.1 uncultured bacterium | reverse complement strand
CGGCCGATTGCGCTGATGGGCGGCGGCACCACCAAGATCGGCGACCCCTCCGGCCGCGATGAGACACGTACATTGTTAAATGACGCGACCATTGCTTCCAACATCGCTTCCATCTTGAAGGCCTTCGACCGGCTCCTGACATTTGGCACGGGCAAGACCGATGCCATGATGGTCAATAATGCGGATTGGCTGGATGGGCTGCAGTACATTCCGTTCCTGCGCGACATCGGCAAGCACTTCACGATCAATCGCATGCTGACAATGGACAGCGTCAAGCTGCGTCTGGAACGCGAGCAGCCGCTGACCTTCCTCGAATTCAATTATATGATTCTGCAGGGCTACGATTTCGTGGAACTGTACAAGCGCTTGGGCTGCACCTTGCAATTGGGTGGTTCGGACCAATGGGGCAATATTATTCAAGGTGTCGATCTGGGCCGGCGCGTCGTTGACGCGGAATTGTTCGGGTTCACTTGTCCGCTCATTACAACGGCCTCCGGCGCAAAGATGGGCAAAACAGCCGCTGGCGCGGTGTGGCTGAAGGCCGAGCGCCTCAGCCCCTACGACTACTACCAATTCTGGCGCAACACCGAGGACGGCGACGTCGGCCGCTTCCTGAAGCTGTTCACGGACTTGCCGCTGGATGAAATCGCGCGCCTTGAAAAATTGGAAGGCGCAGATATCAACGACGCCAAGAAGGTTTTGGCGCTCGAAGCCACGACGCTGCTGCACGGCACGGACGCCGCCAGAGATGCTGCCGAAACCGCACGCAAGACGTTCGAGCAAGGCGGTATCGGCGAAGATCTGCCAACAGTCGAGATTGATGGCGCTATTTTAAAGACCGGCATTGCAACATGGGATCTGTTTCAGCGTGCTGGCCTCGCCGCCAGCAACGGCGAAGCACGCCGCCTGATTCGCGGCGGTGGCGCCAAGCTCAACGATCAAAAATGCGATGACGAGAATGCGGTCGTGACCGCTGATGCTTTGGTCAATGGCATCATCAAACTGAGCGCCGGCAAGAAGCGCCACACCATCGTGAAGGCCATCGGTTAAGGCGCCGACGCGGGAATCTTATCGGCGACCTTCTCATCGGGCCGCTCAGGTGCCAGCGGCTGCGCGGGCTCTGTCGCTTTCGCCGGTTTGAAAATATCAAAGATGTGACGCAGGAAGCCTGGCATGATGGCCGCCAAGGGATTAACGTCCGGCTGCGCCGTAGCCACATCGCCGCGATAACTATATGTGGCGGCGAATATGCCGCCGCCCTTCTCCCAGCCCGTTACGATAGGGCCAATGAGCGGGATCGAATTCAATATGGAATTGATCGTATAGGCGGGGATGATCGTGCCGTCGAAATTCATGATGGACGACGTAAAGCTGTAAGTGCCCCGTCCCGTTAGACCCAAAGAACTTCCGTACATCTCGCCGTCTCTCACGGTCAGCGTCGTATTGGCATAGGAAAACGGAACGCGTAGGGTTTTGAACGAAATACCCTTGCCGCGCAGCTCATCAACAATGCCGGTCAATGATGCCACTGCGGACAGCAGGCGTGCCAGCACCGGCGCTTGCACGAGCTTGAAGTCCCGGATCTCGGCCAATCCGTTGACGGTCCCGTCGGCTGCCAATTCGCCACTGATTTTCAGATTACCGCCGACAATGTCGCCGTAGAGCCCAACCGCACGCATAACGCTGCCGCCATTAGCACTACTGCCGGTGAACGTCCGCGGACCTTTTTCTGAACTTAGATTGAAGGTGAAGGGCGTACTGTCATCGACATTGCTCATAAAATCGATGGCTTGAATGCCCGTATAATCGCGGTCGAACGTAAGATTGACACCTGTAAAATCGGCAGTTTTTGTCAGCCACATGCGGTCAAAGGATGCATGGAGATGCATCGGTGTTTCAAAAGATGTGTCGCTGGCGGTTTTGCCGCGCTTGTCGTCGCGGTTTAATTCCTTCCAGAAGTACGTCGAATTGAACGCCGGCCCCGCCACGTCGATCGTATAACCACCGCCCGCATCGACACCGACTTCGCCGTGCAATTTGGTTTCACCAATCACACTGGGATTGATGGTCAAAAGTTTCATGCGTCCGTCTTCGGCGAACGTCACAATGCCGGAGACATCAAAATCACCGCCAGAGGTAACGTGAAACGCCGGCACTGTGCTCAGACGGCCTTTAACGAAACTCGCTTCTATTTTGCCGGTCGCGGCTTGTCCGGGCTCCTTGCGCCATCCTAGTTCCGGCACTGCCATGGTGGACGCCGTCAGATTGACATCTGCCTCCAGCAGGCTCGTGTCGTCGCGTTTGACCGTGTAAACCACATGCGCCGGCACATCACCGTCAATATAGGGCGGAACAAACGGCATGACGCTCAAGCCGATCAGCGGGCGCTGTGCGTTACTAATGACCGGATCAAGAACGTAGTGGGCGCGGAAATCTCCGCCGTTGAAATTTTCACGCCATGTGATGGTTGAAGCAATACCACCCAGCACGACATTGCCGGTGATATCCATTCCCGCACGGTCGAGCGTGAGACCAACATCACCGTCGGTGAGCGGCAAACCAAAAGCGATGCCTGGAATACCGACGCCGGTTGCTTTGGCTTTTACGCCAAGTTCGAGTTGATCGAGTTTCAAATCTTTAATCAGCGGAAAATCCAAAGTCAGCGCGACATTGGCGTCACCTACGGCATGCGCAGCATCGAGACCGATCTGGCTGGCGTATCCCAAGGGCGGATGATCGATCAGCCGCATGACTTCACCGAAGCCGCCGACAATATTAAGCTGGATATTGGCGCGCTCTTTGCCGCTGCCGAGCCCGTACATGCGCACTTTACCAGAAGGTACCGACAAACCTTTACCCGATAACGTATCGGGCACATGACCGCCGGTGATGTCGATCCCAACTTCGGTCCCAGCAATCGTCATGATGCCGCTAGTGTTCTCGACCTCCGGTAAGCCGCGCATATACCGCACCGTCAGGCCGCGCATTTCGGCGCTGAGACGCGCCTCAGTCGCGTCGAGCGCGTTTATATTGGGGCCGGCCAAACGCAGCTTGAAGCGCGTATCATATAGGCCGCCGTCTTTAAGGTTCTCGTCGATCCAGCTGCGTGTATTGGGTTTGATACTAGCCGGCCAAAATTGCTTCAAAGCCGGAAGAGACAGCGCGGGCATTGCAACGCTCAAGTCCACAACGGGCGCGCTATTAAGCGCCTTACCTTCACCGGTCATGGTGATGACGGGCGATACGTCCGCGCCGCGATTCAGCTCAACGCGGAATTGTTCAATCGTGATGCGATCAAGATCGGCCCCAGCGGTGCCTTTGAAAGAAATCGCCTTGACGGGATAATCCTTCGCCACCGGCGCCGGCATGTGGATCTGGCCATCCTGGCCTTTCACGTCGAACTGCATATCGCTCAATCGCGCGCCGGCGTTCGATAACGAGAACGTCGCCGCCGCCGTGCCATTAAGACGGAGATCGATCATGCCGAAAGGCGCAAGTTGTGGCGCGAGGCCCGCGACACGCGCGGGGCGGAAGCCATCGACGTTCAGGTCGACTTTCAAGTTTTTACTGGCGGCGGCGTAGCGGCCCTTGGCTGTGAAGTTCCAGCGCTTGCCTTCCTCGATAACGGGGAAGCTTGCGTCGACTTCGATGTCGCCGCCGGCACGCGCGAAATTCATGGTCGCATCGGGCACCAACCAGCGCTGACCGGAAACTTCATCGACCAACACAACGGTCGTGCTCTCGATGGCAACACGATTGAGATAACCGGCTGGATTTTTGTCGCTGGGTGCACGGGTCAATGCACCGATCAATGAAACAGCGAGCGCATTGCTGCTGGCATTGTCGGTCGCAGGTACAGCCGGAACGGAGGCCGCGTTGGGCGATGCCGGAGCGGGCACAGAAACGCCCTCGACGCCGAGGCCCATCGACCCGTCCGCACGATGTACGAAACGGATAATCGGATTGGACAGGCTCACCATTTCAGGTGCGGCAATACCGCGCTTCAAGGCTGGCAGACTGAGCCGCACCACCATGCTCGGCAAAGCGGCGATAACCGCACCGGAATCGTTCGTCACGCGCACATCGCGCACGGTCAGCTCCGGCGCGCCGGTAAACCCGGTCCACTTGAAATCAGCCGCATTGACGCGAAAATGGAATCCGGGCGCGACATTCGCGAAGGCGCTGGAGATGTAAGGCGCGACAACGTCGACCTTCACGGAACCCTGGCTCAAACGCCATGCCAGAACGGCAGCCGTCAGCAACGCGACCAGGATCGCGGCTTCAAGTATTCGAATCAGAAATCTGACTGCGCCGTGCGTCAACGTCGCTGACTCCAGACTGACAGGGCCCTGAAATGTGGGCGGTGATCCCCGAGCAAATGTTCGCTGACGAATGCCGGTACGGCGCCATAGGCGCCTTTGATCCGCCGCCGCTTGACCGCCCCCCTTCTATATCCCACTGTCTATGGCAACGATAGAGAATCCTACGAGTCGCATATGATTCCCCTTGCCCTCTCCGCAGCGCCTCCTCCGGCCGACCGTGCCCGCGCCGCGCGTTTGCACAACGAGTGGTTGGCGGATGCAGAATCTCAACCGTCCGACATAGCGAATTTCATGCGCGCCATAGGGAGCGATGCAAAATGGCACGAACTTATGGACGCCATATTCGGCAATAGTCCGTTTCTGAGCGGACTGCTTTTGGAACACCCTGCCACATTCATGGCTTTTGCGGAGACCGGGCCCGACACTTGTGTCACGGACCTCATCGCCTCAATTGCTCTTCCCCTAAAAGCCAACACTGCGGCGGCTGACGTTGCCACAGTTATGACAGCCCTGCGTCAGGCCAAAGCGCAAGCCGCATTGCTGATAGCGCTTGCGGATATTGCCGGGGTTTGGACGGTGGACCAAGTCACAGCGGCGTTATCCGATTTCGCCGACGCCTGCGTGCGGCGCGCCCTGCGCGCGCTTTTGTTGCAAGCTCATGCGCGCGGCACTCTTACAATCGCCGACCTTAGCGATCCGGAAGCCGGTTGCGGTTACGCCGTGCTGGGCCTCGGTAAGCTTGGCGGTCGCGAACTGAATTACTCCTCTGACATCGATCTGTTTGTCTTCTACGATGACAAGCTCTTGCCTTATGTCGGCAAAAAAAGCTCACAGGAATTCGCGGTTCAAATCACCAAAGACCTCACCCGCCTTCTTCAAGAACGCACCGCGCAGGGTTATGTTTTCCGCACCGATTTGCGTTTGCGTCCCGATCCCGGATCAACCTCCGTCGCAGTATCGCGCGAGGCCGCGCAGATTTATTACGAGAGCTACGGTCAAAACTGGGAACGGGCCGCCATGATCAAAGCCCGCGCTGTGGCGGGCGACCTCAAACTCGCCGCTGCCTTCATCCGTGACATGCAGTCCTTCATTTGGCGCAAGTCGCTCGACTTCTATGCCATCCAGGACATTCACTCCATCAAGCGTCAAATCTATGCCCACAAAGGCGGCGGTACGGTCGAAGTCGCCGGCCACAACATCAAGCTGGGCCGCGGCGGTATTCGCGAAATCGAATTCTTTGCGCAGATTCAGCAGCTGATCTGGGGCGGCCGTTTCCCGCAAACGCGGCTATCGCAAACGCTGCCAACCTTGGACGCCCTCACGGCGTTGGGATTTGTGGCGCCCGCCGCACGCGACGATTTGGCGGCGGCTTACCGCTATCTGAGAAAATTGGAGCATCGTCTGCAAATGATCGCCGACGAACAGACCCAGACTCTGCCGGCGGATTTGACCAAGCTTGCTCATGTCGGTGCTTTCATGGGCCACTCCGACTTGAAAGTTTTCATGGCGGAAGTCGAAAAGACTTTGCGCACGGTTGAAATACACTACGCCGGCCTCTTCGAAGATTCCCCGTCGCTTGCCGTAGACGGTAATCTCGTCTTCACCGGCACCGAAGACGATCCCGACACCACGGCAACGCTGAAACGCCTCGGTTACCAAAATCCCGCGGCAATCTCCGAAACGGTGCGCGGCTGGCATCACGGGCGCACACGCGCGACACGCAGCGACCGCGCGCGGCAACTGCTGACCGAAGTCATGCCGAGCTTGCTGAGCGCCTTCGCCAAAACCGCGCAACCTGATGCCGCCTTTGTTCGCTTCGACCGCTGTCTCGCCGCACTTCCCGCAGGCGTTCCGTTGTTGTCGGTCTTCTACGCCAATCCTGATCTTCTTGATCTCGTCGCTGAAATCATGGGCGACGCGCCGCGTCTGGCCGAACATCTCAGCCACAGACCGTCCCTGCTCGACTACGTGCTGGCGCCGGAGTTTTACGGGGCCATCGGAACGCTCGATGAACTCCAGAGCGACCTTGAACGTACTCTCAACGCCACTGAGTCATTTGAAGCCGCGCTGGATGCCTGCCGCCGCTGGGCCAACGATCAACAGTTCCGGGTGGGCGTGCAAACCTTGCGGCGCATGATTGACCCCCTTCAAGCGGCTGAGTACTTCACGATCATTGCTGAAGCCGTGGTCAGGAATTTGGTGCCGCGCGTCTGTGGCGAGTTCGCCCTGCAATTTGGCCAGATTCCCGGCGGTAAGATCGCGGTCCTTGGTTACGGCAAACTCGGCAGTTTTGAACTAACCCCGACCTCGGATTTGGACTTGGTCGTGCTTTACGATGCGTCCATCGATGCCCATTCCATGGGCGCGAAGCCCTTGCCCGCACCGGCGTATTATATTCGCCTGACCCAGCGTTTGATCACAGCTTTCACTTTGCTGACGCGCGAAGGCAAGCTTTACACGCTCGATATGCGGCTGCGCCCCAACGGCGACAAAGGCCCGCTGGCCTGCAGCCTTGCGGCGTTCGCCAAGTATCAAGCTGAGGACGCGTGGACGTGGGAGCATATGGCCTTAACACGGACGCGTGTGGTCTACGGACCGGCGGCTTTCCAATCTCAAATCGAGACTTCTATCGCTGCAGTCTTGAGCCGCAAGCGCGACCCGGCCGCTTTGGTCTACGCTGTCGCCGACATGCGAGCACGGATGCGCCGCGAGCAAAAGGATGGTGGGGTGTGGGATGTGAAGCGCACGCCCGGCGGCCTTATCGATGCAGAATTCATCCTGCAATATTTGATGCTTTTGCATCCCGATGTTAAGCCAGCAAGCGCGCGTCCCAGCGATCTCATTGCCGCCTTGGAGTCCGCGAACGCCCTCTCGAAAGGCGACGCCGAAACCCTGCAAAGTGGCATTGCGCTTTGGTCGCGCCTTCAGGTCATGCTACGCCTCACCACTGAAGGTGAATTGCCCGATGCCGACACGCCTTTGGGATTGAAGCAAAAACTGGCGGCCACGGCAGGGATGCCCGACTTTGCGACGTTGGAAAGCTTGATGACCGACACTGCTGCGGCGGTTTCGGATATCTTCCAGAGGATCATCGACAAGCCGGCTGATATGGCCCGGGAAAAACTTGGGCCGGAAGCGCCCCACTAATCACACAGGAAAGGGAGAGTGTCATGGCTGCGAAAAAGAAAGCCGCAAAATCCAAAAAGACAGCGCCGAAGAAAAAGGCTGTAAAAAAAGTCGTAAAGAAGGCTTCGAAGAAAACGTCGAAGAAAGCAGCGCCTGCTCCGCGTGCAAAGTCTTTGCTGGGAAAACCGGCGCCGGATTTTTCGATGCCCATGGATGACGGAAGCACGGTGGCGCTGAAGGATTTGCGCGGTAAACGCGTGGTGCTTTACTTCTATCCGAAAGACGATACGCCCGGCTGCACGGTCGAAGCCTGCGCTTTCCGTGATGGCCTGCCGAAATTCTCCGCGTCCAATGCGGCTATCATTGGCGTCTCCAAAGATAGCGTTGCCAGCCATCAGAAGTTCAAAAACAAGTTCAAACTGAACTTCCCTTTGGCGTCCGACACCACAAAAGTCAGCGAAGCCTACGGCGTATGGAAGCAAAAGAGCATGTATGGGCGCACCTATATGGGTGTCGAACGCTCGACCTTCGTGATTGATGAGAACGGCGTTGTCCGGGCTGAATGGCGCAAAGTCAGCGTTCCAGGTCATGCTGAAGAAGTCCGCAAGGCGCTTGAGGTCTTGTGACGAGGACACTGGCTGCCTGGGCTGTGGAGATTCTCTCCACCGCCGATCCAGATACCAAAGTTGCCAAGACAATCGCAGCTGCCGAGGCGTGGCGGAGCGGAGCGCTTGAGATTGGTCGGGCCTCACCACCCGCGCAACCGGCCCGGCCCGCGCAGCCCATACTCCTGGCTCCGCGCCAGATGCCAAAGCGGTCTACCGGACCCAAAGGGCGCGTCCCACTCGTCCACGCCCTCGCTCATATCGAACTCAACGCCGTGGATTTGGCGTGGGACATCATCGCGCGCTTCACGGATGATATGCCGCGCGCTTTTTATGATGACTGGGTCGATGTGGCTGTGGAAGAAGCTGAACACTACGCAGCTTTGGCCACGCGGTTAGTTCAGATGGACACAGTGTATGGTGCCCTCCCGGCACACAGCGGACTCTGGGATGCTGCCGAGCGCACCACACATGACCTCGCGGCGCGTTTAGCGGTTATTCCCATGACACTTGAGGCACGAGGTCTCGACACTACGCCACAGACCACCGAGCGTTTGCGCGCAACGGGCGACGAAGCAACAGCCGCTATTCTCGACGTGATTTATGCCGACGAGATCAAACACCTCAAAATCGGCGTGCGCTGGTTTGAGTTTCTCTGCGCCGCGCGTGGCAAAAACCCCCACGACGCTTATCACGAGATCATAGCGCTAAAGTTTCCGGGCGGCCCAAAAGGCCCCTTCAATATGCCGGCGCGCAACAGCGGCGGGATGCATGAGGATTACCTACGGCCTTGGTTGCAGACCGCTTAAAGGTCCAGCACGTCGGCGCCGGTCTTGATACGCGCGGCCAATGATGCCGCCATGAATTTATCCAGATCGCCGTCGAGCACACCTTGGGAGTCCGATGTTTCCACATTGGTGCGCAGGTCCTTCACCATCTGATAAGGCTG